>CAMWLA010000001.1 GCA_947174975.1 uncultured Clostridia bacterium
ATGCAGAGATGCAAGCAGAACAAGGCGCGCGAGTATTTCCGAGGGAGCATACACAGAGGTATGTGACCGAGGGAACACGGAGCGCAACGCCGTTATGCGCCGCATATATGCTTTTTAGGCTTTCTTCATTGCTTCGACTTGCTTAGCCACTTCGTCCTGAAGATTTTCGCTCTTCTTTTCAAGTCCTTCGCCCATTTCAAAACGAACGAAACGAACTACCGTGAACTTGGAACCGACGACCTGCGCAACAGTCTGGGAATCGTCTTTTACGAAAGCTTGCTCTAAAAGGCAGTTGTCCTGATAGAATTTGCCAAGCTTGCCGTCGACGATTTTTTCTAAGATATTCTGGGGCTTGTTTGCGTTCTTCGGGTCGTTCTGCATCTGGGAAAGCATAATTTCCTTTTCCTTTGCAAGTACTTCCGCGGGAACGTCAGCCTTGTTAACGTATCCGGGTTTAGCCGCTGCGATCTGCAAAGCTACGTCGTGCAAGGTTTCCTCGCTGCCGGCTTTGAAGTTTGCCGCTTCAACCATAACGCCTACTTTACCGCCCATATGGATATAAGTTTCGATCTTATTCTTGGTATTGTAGATTTCGAATCTGCGGATAGAAATCTTTTCGCCGATAACTGCGGTCTGGTTGGTGATAAAATCTTTAACGGTTGCGCCGTCAAGCTTGCAGCTGTTGAGTGCATCAACGTCTGCGGGCTTGTCCATAGCGATAACGTTTGCAACCTTGTCTACTATTTCGTGGAACTTGTCGCCGCGGGAAACGAAGTCGCTTTCGCAGTTGATTTCAACCAGAACGCCTGCACCGCATTTGTCGCATACGAACGCGCCTACAGCGCCCTCTGCGGCAATTCTGCCCTCTTTCTTTATTGCCTTTGCAATTCCGCGCTTTCTCAAAAGCTCGGCTGCTTCTTCCATATCTCCGTTAGCGTCGGTGAGCGCCTTTTTGCACTCTAACATGCCCGCACCGCTCTTCTCGCGGAGCGTCATTACGTCCTTAGCTGTGAATGCCATATAATTATTCCTCCTCCTTAACGTCTTCGGGAACTTCTTCCGCTGCTGCAACTACTTCTTCGATAGACATATCTTCGGCGTCGCCTTCGGGTACTTCGAGTACGGGAGTTTCGCCTTGATTTGCTTCGATAACCGCGTTAGCAATAACCGACGAGATGAGCTTAACCGCACGGATAGCGTCGTCGTTGCCGGGAATTACGCAGTCGATAAGGTCGGGATCGCAGTTGGTATCGGTGATAGCCACGATGGGAATGTTGAGCTTTCTTGCTTCCTTAACAGCGATGTCTTCGGTGTGAGGGTCAACTACGAACATAACTCCAGGGAGCTTGTTCATATCTCTGATACCGTTGAGGTTGGTCTGAAGCTTGCCCATTTCTTCCTTGAGTTTTGCAACTTCCTTTTTGGGAAGAAGATCGAACTCGCCGCTTTGTTCCATTTTCTCAAGCTTAATCATTCTGTCTACGCGCGAACGGATAGTCTTGAAGTTGGTAAGAGTACCGCCGAGCCAGCGCGAATTTACGTAGTACATTCCGCAGCGTTCAGCTTCTTCCTTAACCGCGTCCTGAGCTTGCTTTTTCGTACCCACGAAAAGAACGCTCTTGCCGTCTTTTACAGCTTCGCATACGAATTTGTAAGCTTCTTCAACGAGGCCTACGGTAATCTGCAAATCGATAATATGAATATCGTTGCGTTCCGCATAAATGTACTTGCCCATCTTGGGGTTCCATTTTCTCGTCTGGTGCCCGAAGTGTACACCCGCTTCGAGCAGTTGTTTCATTGATATAACCGCCATTTTAATTCCTCCGTTTTACCTCCCCGAAAGCACGGTTTTGTTGTCGGCGTTTATTACGGCATTGAAAGATTTTACCGTCACGGAACGCCCGCCCTTCGGGTGTGAATTTTATAGCCTTGTTATTTTAGCAAAATTTTCCGTAGTTGTAAAGCGTTTTAAGCGGGCAAATAAAAAATCGGGCGCTCTTTGGAACGCCCGATATATAAATTATCAGTGATTATGATGGTCTTCGTGGTTTGCGCTATGCTTTTGGAACGAGCAAGTGCTGTTGTCGTCGAAAATATATTCGTAATAGGGCTGACCGTCCTTTATTATTTCCTTTATTCTGAACTTGCCGCTCTCTCCGTTTAAGTTATACTTTACGGAAATTTCGGTTACTCCGTTTTTAACTTCGCGCTCTACCTTGTACTTGCCCTTTGAACCGCCTTTAATAAACTCAAGCTCGTACTCGGTTTCCGTCTTGCCTTTTTTCGTTTCGGTTCCGAACTCTACTTTCGTCTCTTCCACAAGCATATTGTTTGAATAAACTCTGTAAACGTATTCCGTTTCTCTTTCGTTATCCTCTACAGAAACCTCGTGCTTCATTTCGACGAAATCGCCCGTTGCCTCGCCTATATATGCGCGCATTCTAAGCTCTTCTTCCCTTTCGCCGTTTTCAACCTCGATTTGCTTTCCGCCGGTAAGACGGTATTCCACGTCTTCGGAAATCATAACGCCCTCTAAGGTATATCGGCTTTCGGTTTCGTCCTTATCAGTAGTTTGCCCAACGAAGGTTTCGTTATAATACATAACGTACTCGGTTGCATTGCCCGCGATATCCTTGCCCTTTACCGTAAGCTTGGTTGCAAACTGCGAATAAGCTGCGTCGGTGTTTTTCTCGGTGGTAACGCTCATTGCGCTGTCGTCGAGGAAGCTGTCAAGCGCGGCAAAATATTTATTGAAATTTTCCGCTTGCGCCTTAATATCGTCGGAAGCCGCTGCCGCCGATTGGGCAAGTGAGGTAAAAGTCTTTGCCGACTGCGCGTTTAAAGTGCTGCCGAGAATCTGAACGCAAGAAACCGCGCCCACACCGTAAAACTCTTCCTTGGAAAATTTCTCGGCGCTGTCATTGCCGCCTCCGCATCCGCCGAGCATTGCGCACGCGCCTATCATACCCGCCGCAAGTGCCGTAAATTTAAATATCGATTTCATATAACACCTCCTATATCAGTAGTATTCGCAAATTTTGTGTATATTTATGACTTGCCTAATTTTTAGTAATTTTATTATTTTTAAATTTTGAGATTACACTGCAAGCTTGTTCGTAAACCCCAAAAACCAAGCCCGTAACGAAACCGCTTGCGTGCCCCAAGTTGTGCAACAAATCGTAGGGGTACCACTCAAAGGTTACACGGACAGTCCCGCCGCTGAAACACATTGCAAAGTAAATCAGTCCGAGTACGACCACGCCGGAAATTATATTGAATAAATTCCTCTTTTCTTTTTGGCATAGCACGAATACATATTCGATTATTATGTAGCCGTACAGTCCGAAGTTTACTGCCGAAAACCCTTGCCAATAAAGTGTTAAGTCATTCGTGCAGGTAGCGAACGCCGTAAACAGCGACATAATCGCCATAAAAAGCAGAAATTTAAGACTGCCCTTTTTGCGTTCAAGATATAACCCCGCAATAAAAAAGCAGAGCATATTCAAAAGGCAATGTTGCCAATTCGAGTGGGTATATGAGTTGACCAATGCTTGAAACAGGTTGCTCACGGAAAACTCGCCCCAATGAGGATAGCTGTCGATAAAATATTTTGTCGCTGAGCCGTGAACGGCGTAGACGATAATATTCAGCAAAACGATAAACACCGTAGTAACAAAAAAATAGTTGCGGTTTAATAAATTGACCGTTTTATTTTTCTCGTCAAGGCATTCTTTTATATCGAAATGCGGCTTCATATCTTTACCCGCCTAAGTTTAGTTTTCCTCTGCCTCGTCGGCTTCGTTTTGGTAAAACTCGAAAACTTCTTCTAAAAGCTTTTCATCCTCGATGGGCTCAAGCGTTTCTTCCTTTTCGTTTAAGCGGAAGATTACAACCTCGTCGTCGGCAATTTCGTCGCTGGGCTCAGCCGCAAGCAAAAGCGTGTACTTTTCGCCCTTATATTCGGTTACGTCCAAAAGCTTAAACTTTATAATTTTGCCGTCGTCATCGATAAGCTCGATAACCTCGCTTTCTTCCTCTTCGTTAATGTTTTCGTTATCCATACTACACTCCTTTAAGTTTTGATAAATAATTGTCAAGTATGTTTGCCGCGGCAAGCGCGTCCACGTAGTTTTTCCTCTTTTCCCTACGCATACCCTCGGATATAAGCGTTTCATGCGCCATTTGGGTGGTGAACCGCTCGTCCTCGCAGATAATCTCGATAGGGGTTGCTTCTTTCAAGGCGTCGATAAATCTTTGGGTTTTTTCCGTCTGCAAAGCAGCCGTTCCGTCAAAATTTACCGGCAGACCGCAGATAATTTTGGTTGCGCCCTTGTCCTTTGCGATTTTTGCAATCGTTTCCACGTCGGTTTTGAAGCCTTTACGAAAATAGGTTTCCGACGGCAGAGCGTAGGTATTAAACGGGTCCGAAATTGCAACGCCTATGCGCTTATCGCCTATATCGAATGCGACAAATCTTTCCATACCGCAAGTATAACATAAAGCTTATTCTTTGGCAACTAAAAAATATTACCGTAGGAAAACCCTACGGTAATATCCTTGAACGGCTTAGTTAGAAGAGGTAAGATCCTCGGTTATATCTTCAACCTTTTGTTCCATTTTTTCAAGCTTAGTGTCGATATACTGCTCTGCCTTTTTCAGTAAATCGTCTTGATTTTTCTTGACGAGATTTCTCAGCTTGCAGTTGTTAGCGACAAGAAGCGCGCCGCCCGCCATTCCGAGTGCGGCACCTAAGATAAATTTTTCCACTTTTTCTCTCCTTATCTTTGGAGCATACGCTCTTAATAGTAGTATGGCGTCTTAGCATAAAGTTTATGATTGTAAAAATTTACAAATAATTTCATTTTGCTATTGAATTAAAATATCGGTTGTGATATAATAAACAAGTAAAATAAAAACAGAGGTTATTAATAATAACGGCGCAAGCAAAACCACGCTTTTGCGCAGCGCAACACAATTTGCGAAAACTTTCGCCTCGGCGGGGTGAATTCGCGCGATTATATAATTGTTTGCTCTTAAAATCGCGCGAAGAGGGCAAGAAGCCCTCAAATCACGAAAAATAGTTTTCGCAGAATAGAAAACTATTTTTGTGAGGAGATTTATGAAAGATAAAAATTGCGGTTACTGTATGCGCGGAGAAATTCTTGAAAAATTCGGAATTTTTATCTGCGATTTAAAGGTAAGCTCTTTAATACTTTTCAAGGAACAGTCCAAGCGCGGACGGTGCATAGTTGCGTACAAAGACCACGTAAGCGAAATAGTAGATATATCCGACGAGGAAAGAAATCTGTTCTTCGAGGATGTAACGAGGGCGGCTAAGGCTATACATAAGGTGTTCAGACCCGATAAGCTTAACTACGGCGCGTACGGCGATACCGGTTGCCATCTTCACGTTCACCTCTGCCCCAAATATAAGGACGGCGACGAATGGGGCGGCACCTTTACGATGAACCCGCAAAAGGTTTATTTAACCGACGAAGAATACGCCGAAATGATTGCTCAAATAAAAAAGGAATTATAAGAGGTTTTATATTATGGCTCATAACGTTATTGCCGAAGCAAAAAGATGCTTAAACTGTAAAAATCCGATGTGCAGAAAAGGCTGCCCCATAAGCACCCCCATTCCGCAGTTCATATCCTCGTTTTTAAACGGCGACATTAAGAGCGCGGGAAAAATGCTTTTTGAAAATAACCCGCTGTCCGTCGTCTGCTCGATAGTGTGCAACCACGGCAACCAGTGCCAAGGTCACTGCGTGCGCGGAATTAAGGGCGAACCCGTTGAGATAAGCACTATCGAAAACTTCGTTTCGTCGCACTATATCGACAGCTTAGAGCTGGAGAAAGCCGAACCTAACGGCATTAAAGTTGCCGTCGTCGGCGCGGGCCCCGCGGGCATTACCATTGCGATAAAAATGGCTCAGCTCGGCTACGACGTGACTATATTCGAATCGAAGAGCGAAATCGGCGGTGTACTCAGATACGGCATTCCCGAATTCAGACTTCCCAAATCGATAGTAGACAGATATCTCAAAATTTTATATAAGTTAGGCGTAAAAATAAAGTTCAACGTAACTATAGGCAAGGCTTTCGGAATTGAAGAGCTTTTCCGCGACGGCTTCAAGGCAATATCCATAGGAACGGGCGTTACCTGGCCCATACCCCTCAACGTAAAGGGCGAAACGCTCGGCCACGTGCATTACGGAGTACACTATCTCGAACGCCCCGACGTCTATCAGCTCGGCGATAACGTAGTGATTATCGGCGCGGGAAACGTTGCAATGGACGTTGCGCGAACGGCACTTCGCCACGGCTCGAAAAACGTTAAAATTACCGTCAGAAGCGACAAGTACTCGGCAAGCGACGAGGAAAAGGAATACGCCGAAATCGAGGGTGCGGAATTCGTTTACTGCAAACAACCCGTCGAAATCACCGACGAGGGCGTATTGTTCGTCGACACCGTGTGCGACGAAAACCACGACATAAAATCGGTATCCGAAACGCCTGAGCTTATGAAAGCCGATTCGGTTATAATATGTATTTCACAGCGCCCCTCGAACCTTATTCTCACCCAGACCGAAGGACTTGAAACCAACGCCCGCGGACTTGTTAAGATAAACGAGGACGGCTCCACTTCCCGCCCCGGGCTGTTTGCTTCGGGCGACGTCGTACGCGGAGCAAAGACCGTCGTAGAGGCTGCGGAAACTTCAAAGCGCGTAGCCTACGCAATGGACGCGTATTTGAAAAGTCTGAAAAAATAAATGCAATTAAAAAAGCCGCAGCCATTTGACTGCGGCTTTTATTATTTACCATTTTGTAGGTTCGCCGTTTACGTAACGCCAATAGTTGCCGTCTTGCTCCGGCCGGGTTGCCGAGTAGAAATATACTTCGGCGGGAACGGTATCGTTCGCGCCCGTAAAATTATCGTTACCCGATTTGCCGATTTTAACCGACGCCCACTCTTCCGCCGTGCCCTTATAGTACACGGTATTCAGCGCCGTACATCTGTAAAAGGCAAAGCTTATAATGTTTTTCAAGCTTTTGGGCAAAACCACGCTTTCAAGCTGATCGCAGCCGTAAAACGCAGAGTAGCTTATCCTTGTTACTTTTTCGCCTATCGTTACGGTTTTAATTCCGCAAAAGCTGAACGAGAAATCGGGTATTTCGGTTAATTTATCGGAAAGCGTTATTTTGTCTACTTGGTTCGAAGTGTCGCCGGTAACGAAACCCGCGTTCCCGCCGAACATGACTATGCCGAAGCCGATTGAACTTACGGTTGACGGCATTTTAAATTCAGCGAGGGATACGCACCCGCCGAACGCGCAGTCGCCGATATATTCAAGCCCTTCTTTCAAGTTGAGCGTTTTTATAGCGGTGCAGTCGGAAAATGCGGAAGCTTCTATCCTTTTGACGCTTGCGGGAACAGTTAGCTCCTCAATTGAAGCGCAACGCAAAAACGCGTATTCGCCGATTACTTCAACTTGCCTTCCGAATTCGACTGTTTTCAGAGAAGGGCAGTCGGCAAAGGCAAGCTCGCCCATTTTCAAAAGATTGCCATTGATTTTTATGCTTTCAAGTTGTCCGCAACCGTAAAATGCACTCTGCCCGATACTTCTTGCACCCTCTATAGTTACGCTTTTAATATTTTCACACTCGTAAAACGCAAAATCGGGAACTTGCGTCGCGTTGAAAGGAACGACCAAATCTTCAACGGGCTTACCGCCGACACAAAATTCCGTCGCAAAATACATAGGGTTTGACGCCATATTCGCAAACGAAATATTACACCAGCTTTCAACGCTTAACGCGGACACGCTTTCAAGATTTTCACATCTTGCAAAGGCGTTTGCGCCTATCACTTCTGCTTTTTCTATGTGTACGCTTTTAAGATTTACGCAACCCGCAAAGGCGTTTGCGCCCACTTCTGTCACATAATATGGAATAGATATGCTTTCAAGCTGAGTATAGCCGTAAAACGCATTTTCTTCGATAGCGATTACGGGGCGGTTATTTCTTATGAACGTCGGAATATATGCATCCTTCACAGTATCGGAAATACCACTTACGGTATACCCCATTCCGCCCTTCGGATTTTTAACAAGCGTATATAATAAACCGTCGTGCGTTTCCGTATCGCCGACTTTATCATTCGACCAGCACGCGGACAAGCCGAACGCGCATGTGCCGAGTAAAATCAGCGACGAGACCAAAGAAAGAAATTTTTTCATAAATTGCCTTTTATTCAAACGGGGCGTTCGACGAACGCCCCGCTTGGAAAGTTTTAAATTAGTTGAGATTATTGTCTCCGCCGACCGAGAATGCGTAAACGTCTCTGTCTTCGGGGAAGATAGGTCCCGTAATTACGGGAAGATTCAACGGTGCGATATAAGCGTTTGCCGTAAGATTAGTAACGGCTGCGCGAAGGTAGGGATAAATGAGTTTCGTTCCCTCGATTACGAAGCTTCTCTCCTCGCTTTCGTTTGCAACTTCAACCTCGAAAATACCTACGAGAGTTACGTTGATATCGAAGGGCTTAGGCTCTGCTTCGGTGGAAGCAATCTTCACTGAAAGCACGATAAAGTTAACTTTTTCGTTGCCGTTTACCTTTCTTACTTGTCTGGAAAACTGAGGCTTGATGTCAAGCTTTGTGTCGGGTTCTATTTTCACGTGGTTGAGCTTGAACGAAAGCTCTTCTGCGGTGATACCTTTAAAATCGAATTTCATAATAATTAACTCCTTAATTAGCTTGTTTATATTATAAACGATTAACCATAATATGTCAATCAATCGGCGTTTTTATTGCATAAATTTTTCAATTAATATATAATTAAGAAAAATAAACGGCGCAAGCAAAACCACGCTTTTGCGCAGCGCAACCCAATTTGCGCAAACCTACGCCTCGGCAGTTTGAATTGGCGCAACTATATGATAAGTTTGCCATTGGGGTTGCGCCAAGAAAGGCAGCGCCTTTAAAATCACGAAATTTTATCGTCGCAGAATAGACGATAAAATTTGTGAGGTAATAATATGAAGAAAACTCTGTATTTCGATGAATATTGCGGGTACGCCGTTTCGGCGGTTACCGAGAACGGCAAGCTGACCGAATTCAATTTCGAAAAAGACGGCAACCGTTCTATTAAGGGCAACATATATAAGGGTAAAATAGTAAACGTTCTCAACGGAATGCAAGCGGCTTTCGTCGACTGCGGGTTAGAGCGGAACTGTTATTTATCCGCGGACGACGCTATCCCCTACGCCGAAAAGTACGACGGCAGTCACGGTGAAATTACCTTTCCAGAATTGAAAGAGGGCGACGACGTAATCGTTCAAGTAGTCAAACCGCCCGTAGGCAAAAAGGGCGCAAAGGTTACGCTGTTCCCATCGTTCGTAGGCAAAACTATAATATATCTGCCGAACACGCCGTTCGTCGGGGTTTCGCGCAAAATTGCAGACGACGAGCTGAGAAAAAGCCTTGCGTATTCGGTAAGCAGACTTATACGCGGCGACGAGGGTATCGTTCTTCGCACCGCTTCGCCCTACACCCGCCGAGACCTTTTGGAAAGCGAGCTTACAAGCCTTAAAACAATTTATCAAAACGTTTTACAAAGCTTTGAAAGCGCGGAAACGGGTGCGGTTCTTTATTCGGAAATGGGGCTTTTGAAACGCGTTCTGCGCGATATATTGAGCTATGATATCGAGGAAATAGTAGTCGGAAACGAGAAGCTTAAAAAAGTAATCGAGGGGTTTTACACCCTTTTCCCGCCCGCACGGCGCAGACCTATTACCGTACATAATTCGGGCAAGGATATGCTTGACGAATACGGCATAGGCGCACAGATTGCAAAAATGATTGAACCGCGCGCAGAGCTTGAAAACGGAGCGTACCTCGTCATAGACAAGTGCGAAGCGCTGACCGCTATCGACGTGAACACCGGCGCATTTACCGGCGGCGACAACCTCGAGCAGACGGTATATTATACCAACGTGCTTGCGGCGCGCGAGATCGCGCGGCAAGTGAAGCTCAGAAATATCGGCGGAATAGTCGTCGTCGACTTTATTGATATGGCAAGCGAAGCGCACAACAAAACGGTTGTGGAAGAGCTTGAAAACGCACTTAAAAACAACGGCTCTAAATGTTCGGTAAGTCAGATGTCTCAGTTCGGACTTGTGGAATTTACGAGAAAACGCGAGGGTTCGGGCGCACTGTCCTTGATGTGTAAGCCTTGTTCGAGGTGCAGAAACGGCTTTATAAAATCGCCCAAGTTCACTATGCTTGAAACGCGTGCAAAGCTTTTGCACCTTTACGCGGAAGGACATAGGCGCATACTTTTGGACGTTGCCGCGGATATGTCGGAACAGCTTTCAAGCTGGACTGCATTCTCCGACGACTTAAAAACGCGCATGCCCGATTTACAGATTTACCTGACCCCGCACCGCTCCTATCCGGACGACCAAGTGCGTATCCGTTGCGGGCAGTTTGAAATTAAAGAAAATACGGTTAAATTATATTAAGCAAAGCGACGGGCGGTATCCACCGCCCGTCGTTACTTTTTACAAAAACTTTTTTAACTTCGTTTCAAAACCTTCTTCCAATTTTACAAGCTCGGTTAAAAGCTTTTTAACTTCGGGGTCCATAGTCGTTCCGCCGTCGGTCAAAGTGGTTTTAAGGGAAGTAATTCCGGTTACCGTGCCGCGAATCATCATCTGGGCAATGTTCTGCGAAGAATTGTCGTTTGCCGTACCCATTTTGATTGCGCTCCACATCATAGCCTTTTTGATGGGGCTGGGTTCCTTTACGTCAACGTTATACTTCAAGGCAAGCGCAGCCGCCTTAGAGCATATCTTTTCGTACTCCTCGTGTTCGCGCATAATTTCGTCACGAATGTCGCCGTCCACTACCTCGGGCATTATGTCCGAAATAGACTCAAGCGCAAGCTGTGCATTGCGGTAAATTTCCGCAACGACTTCACTGTCAGTTTTTTTCTTTTCCATAAGAGATCTCCTTATCGTTTCTAAATTATATTTTGCCGTTTTTTAATAAAATAATACCCGCTAACACTTTTTTGCTTGTCTGCCGTTTCCCTAAGGGACCCCTCGGCAGAGCGTCGCGCAAATCGCGCTCGCACATACCGCAAGCAATTCCCGCAAAAAGTTTTATCCGCTATACTCATAATTGCTTGACACAAACGCTTAATTATGATAAATTTTTATATGAGCCGCTCGGGACGGGCCCCTAAATGCGCTATGCGCTGCCTAAGCTTTTGGCAAAGATATCCGGCGAGACTGGTGAGAGGAGGTAAAACTATGTACGCGATTTTCGAAAACGGAAGCAAACAGTATAAGGTTTGCGAAGGCGACCTTTTAAAGGTTGAAAAGCTGAGCGCCAATATCGGCGACACCGTAGAATTCCCCGTTGTGCTTGTTGCAGACGATAACGGAATTAAGGTCGGTAAAGAGGTTGAAAGCTTAAAGGTTACTTGCGAAGTCGTATCTCAAGGCAAGGAAAAGAAGATTATCGTCTTCAAGTACAAGGCTAAGAAAAACGAGAGAAAGAAGCAAGGCCACAGACAGCCCTTTACTCAAGTAAAAGTTACGGCAATCGGCGCGCCCGCAACAAAGAAGGCGTCAACCAAGAAAGCTGCAGCGGAAGCTAAAGCTGAATAATTTCAGGAGGATAACAAAATGATATTTTTAAGTTTATTCGCCCATAAGAAAGGTACCGGTTCTTCGCACAACGGCAGAGACAGTAATCCCAAAATGCTCGGCGTTAAGCGCGCTGACGGACAGCACGTGCTTGCGGGAAATATCCTTGTAAGACAGCGCGGCTCGAAGTTCAAGGCGGGCAACGGCGTCGGTATGGGAAAAGACGACACTCTGTTTGCGCTTGTTGACGGCACCGTCAGATTTGAAAGAGTGGGCAAAGACGGAAAGCAAGTTTGCGTTTATCCCGTCGCAGAATAAGAAAGTAAAAAAGCGAGTTGATATGCTCGCTTTTTTTAATAGGTAAAATTATGTTACACGTATACCCGCTGAAAGATACAGACAGCGAAATATTCAAAAAACTTTTCAAAGATTATTATGCCGAGCTGGACTGCGCGGACGATACCGCGCACCTCGTCGACGAATATATAATCCCCGATATGATTGCGGGGCTTCTGCACGTCGATCTCATTGCGGACGGCGCCGTTTCGGGCTTCGTCATTTATCAGATAGACGATATCAACAACGAATGGAATTTTAAAGAGGGCTGGGGCGATATCCGCGAAATTTATATTACCCCCTCACGCCGCCGTCAAGGTTTGGGCAAGTTCCTTTTATTTACCGCCGAAATGAAGCTGAAAGAGGCGGGCGCGAAAAAATCGTATTGTCTGCCTTATGAGGGTGCAGCTGCCTTCTTTACCGCGTGCGGATATAGCGATTCATCCGAATACTGCGAAGATTTGGACTGCACCGTGTTTGAAAAAAATAATCTGAATAACTGTTGTAAATGAATAAAATTATCTATGCACGCCGTGAAAATTTAAGCGGCGAAATAACAACAAAAAGCTTTGAAATTCTTATACCGGATAGCGGCCGTATAACCGTTATACCTCCGCTGAAAAAGCATTGTGCTGAATTTGAGGGGATAAGAATTATCTTTGACCATGCCTTGCTACCCTTTAACGATATTTGCGAAATCGACGACAGCGAAGACGGTGCAATTGCTTTTTGCGCAAAACAAGCATTGAAATATTTCGAAAGCGGGACCGCAAAAGTAGAGTTGATTTTAGCGTCGCTCGGAAATCTTTTAATAAGCTACGTAACGGCGTTCGGCACCGAAAAGCAGTTTTCGCCAGTGGTAGAGCTTGTCCGCGCGGAAATTGCAAAGGGCGTATCCGATTGCAGTTTTTCCATTCAAGACGCATTGAAAAAACTGCCGTTAAATTACGACTATATCAGAAAGCTTTTCAAAAAGGAAACGGGCGCAACGCCGTACGAATACCTTTTAAAGGAAAGAATGGCGCTTGCACAGCAACTTATACTTAGCGGAATTTCCAACAAGTTTTCAAGCTACACGATTTCGCAGATTTCCGAAGCGTGCGGATATTCCGAACCCCTCTACTTTTCGCGGGTGTTCAAACAATACTTCGGCGTTTCCCCAAGTGAATATAAATAAAGGAAGTACGGCGTACTTCCTTTTTTTGTTTACAGATAATCCGGTATTTGCAGTCCTAATTCTCGATATAAAAATCTGTACGTTTCGGGAATAGCCTTATCTGACGTAAGCTCACTGAAAAACTTATTTGAATCAGATGTTTCTTTGATATATCTAACTACAAAAATGATTGTATTTTCTCTTGCGACGTCTGAATACGTGTTAAGAATTTTTCTCATTTCTTTTAACGGGCACGGCAGTTCGTTTTGAAAATACGCCAGCTCCTCTTCCGATATGCCTCTATTCAAATCGTGAAAAGCCGCACAACGCCAGCTTCCGTCATCGACTTGCCAAGCGTATATGTTCGGGCCTCCCCCGCCTTTGCTTACCATATGATAATAGGGTGTATAATCGTAACTTTTACAGCCGCAAAAGAGTATTACAAACGGCATTAATAAACAAAGCAAAACCGCCGCAGTTTTTTTCATAATGAGCCTACCTCCTACCGTTCATATGGAAAGTATCCGAACCGATAATTCCTATACCGACCACTAACGTTATTATAAACAGACAAACGGTAAGTCCGAAAGCTACTCCTTCGGCAATTCTTAAAATCTTTTCGTGCTTGAAGTTACCGAACAGTAAAACGGTTGTATAACCCGAATTTAAAAGACATAAAATAAACGAAATTATTGCAAGCGGATTTTTTACTTTGAAATATGCGCTTAAAAGATTGATCGTGCCGTAGACGTATAGGCTTGAGCTTGTGAACTCGTTACCGTAACTGAAAATAGGAATCACCAACAACAGTAAAAGCGTTAACGAAATAATGAGTGCGACTGCCGTCAGCGAAATCCACAAAGGTTTTAAAGAAGATTTAACTGTCGCTGAAATTCTCTCTTCCTCGGGCATCAATTCACTTGTAGCAACTTTAAAATAATCGGCAAGCCGTTTTAAATTTTCCTCGGTCGGATATACCGCACCGCTTTCGTATTTAGTTATAAGCGTCCGCGAAACCAGAATTTCGTTTGCGAGATTTTCCTGCGTAAGATTTTTCTGTTTTCTAAACTGCCTCAATTTTTCCGAAAAACTCAAAGATATACCTCCTTTACAACTTCATTATATCATACAAATTTATTAAATCCATATTTCATGATGTGAATAAATGTGAAAACAAGCGGAGCTTTCAGCTCCGCTTGTTTATTATTATGCGTTAAAATTATTTTTGAAAAACTCTTCTAACTTGTTAAAGGGGATTATATCTTTTCTGTCGTACAAATCGGTATGAACCGCGTCGGGAATGATAAGCAGTTCCTTGTTATCACCCTTTAAATTTTTGAACGCGTCTTTACTGAAATAGCACGAATGCGCCTTTTCGCCGTGCATTACAAGCACCGCGCTTCTGATTTCGCTGCTGTATGCAAGTATCGGCATATTGATAAACGAAAGTGCGGAAGTCTTATTCCAACCGCCGTTGGAATTTAACGAACGCTTGTGGTAACCGCGTTTGGTTTTGTAATAATCGTAATAGTCCTTTACGTAAAACGGCGCGTCTTCGGGAAGAGGGTCAACCACTCCGCCGCCCAGCTCGTAATTTCCGTTTTTATAATCCGTAATTCTCTGCGCGTTTAAGGCTTTTTTCGTTTCGAACCTTGCCTCTTCACTGTCCGCGGAATCGAAATAGCCCTTGGCGTTCACCCTCGTCATATCGTACATTGTGGAAGCAACCGTCGCCTTAATTCGCGTATCGATAGCCGCGGCATTGATTGCCATACCGCCCCAGCCGCAAATACCTATGATCCCGATTTTTTCGGCATCGACGTCATTACGGCATGATAGGTAATCGACCGCCGCGCAGAAATCTTCGGTATTGATATCGGGGGAAGCAACGTATCTCGGCTGACCGCCGCTTTCGCCGGTAAAAGATGGATCGAACGCGATAGTTAAGAACCCGCGCTCAGCCAGCTCTTGCGCGTACAGTCCCGACGACTGCTCCTTTACCGCACCGAAAGGCCCGCATACCGCAATGGCGGGAAGCTTACCGTTTGCATTTTTCGGAATATACAAGTCAGCCGCAAGTGTTATGCCGTAGCGGTTGTGAAAGGTAACTTTTTCGTGGTTCACCTTGTCGCTTTTTTCAAAAACCTTATCCCATTCTTTCGTTAACTTTAATTTTTCTTTCATATCAACACCTTCCTTATTTAAGACTAATTCTCACTTGAACGCTTCCTTTGCCCGCACCGAGTAATGAGCGCAACTCGGAAACGGAATAGCCGTTTATTTTACCTAAACGCGTATACGACCACTCGTTACTGCCGTAGAATAAAACGATTTGATTACCCGAATATAAAATTACGTCGCCCGCTTCCGTCGTTATCTCGGAATTTTCGGTGGGCAGAGAATGACCTAAACTACCCACTATTTCAAAACCGCCGTAGTCGTTCGCCGTATAAGTAATATCACCGTTTTTCAGTATTTCCACAAGCGCGGTGACGGCTTTGTTTTTTGCAAGCGTAACTTCAAGCTTATTGTCGTTTATATACAGATACATAGCCGTAATTTCCTTTCCCTCGTCGGGTTGTTGTACCTCGCCCTCGTTTGGTTTTTCTTCGGGCGGCTCTTTGCCCTCCTCGGGTTGCTGCGCATCGTTCGGCTTCTCTTCTTTCCCCTCGTCGGGTTGCTGCGTTTCGCTGCCGCTTTGCGTTCCGTCCGGAAGTGAATCTGAATTACCGCCGCACCCTGCAAAGGTAAGCATAACGCACAGTATAAGTAAAAGCGCAAGTAATTTTTTCATGTTTCTATTTCCTCGGTACGTCCTTGATTTTGCGGGCGGGTATCCCCGCAACTACGGTATAAGCTTCTACGTCCTTGGTCACTACGGCACCCGCGGCAATAACCGCACCGTCGCCTACCGTAACGCCCGCAAGTATGGTTGCGTGCGCGCCTACCCATACGCCGTTACCGATTTTAACGGGTGCGGCGGTCATATTTGCGCGCTTTTGCGGAATTAAATCGTGATTTAGCGTGGCTATAACGACTTGCTGACCGATAAGTGCATTGTCGCCTATTTCTATGCCGCCTTGGTCTTGAAAACAGCAACCGGAATTAATAAATACGTTTTTGCCAACCGTAATATTCAATCCGTAATCTGCGGAAAACGGCGGAAATATTCCGAACCCTTCGTCAACCTCTTTCCCGATAAGCTTGGAAAACAGCTTCCTCAATTTTTTGGGATTTTGATAAGCGCCGTTCATTTTGGCCGTTATTTTACGCGCCCTTTGCGCCGCCCCGTGCATATGCTTATGCTCTTCCGACCCGGCAAATATATAACTGCTCTTTTTTATAGCATTTTTGAATTCTTCACTGTTCATAGCTAAATTATAAATCTTTACATTCAGTTATGTCAATTACTTATTATAAGTAATATTATGCGAAACAGAAAGGCGGAGCTGAAAGCTCCGCCCGCGGTTTAATCTGAATACGTTTCCGTGTGATAGGTTTTAACTCCGCAGTGCGGGCACGTCAGTTTGCGCGTTTTAACGGTATGCTTAGAAAAGAAAAATTCACGGAACTTAGGACGGAATTTCTTTCCGCAACCGCTGCATACGTAAGCTAAATTACGGTATGCAACCGCAACGACCGCCGCAAGCATTACCACAACGCACGGCATAGCTATTGCAAACGGCAGCCACCAACCTTTAACTCCCCACAGCACCGCGCAAGTTAAAATAACCGCGTCCGCGACAATGCCCGCAATAAGCATTGCCGCATAAGTTGCCCTTTGTTTATGCTTACCTTTCATAATAGTCTGTACGTCAAAGAATGAATTTCGGGTCATAGCCCTACCTTGGGAAAGGTATTCTTTTATTACTTTTACGCTGTCACGCTGCGAAAGCTTTTGTTTTATCTCTTCGTCCAACGCTTTTTCCCTTTCGGCAAGAACTGAAAGAAGAATTTTTTTGCAGTTTTCCTCGTCCGATAAAACTTCCTTGATTTCCGAAAGGCTGAGTCCAAGCTGCTTATACATACAGATTATCTGTAACGTTTTAAGCCCCTTTTCGCCGTAAAGCCTTCTGCCGCCCTCCGAAAAGCTTTCGGGTTTTAAAATACCCTCTCTGTCGTAGTACTGAACAGTGCGCACCGTAACGCCGCAAAGTTCGGCTAATTCTCCCGTAGAATATGACATACTTACCTCCTTACCCCGACTATACAACGTTACGTTGCGTCACGAGCAAGCGTTTTTTTAACTTTTTTTAAATATTTTAAATTTTTTACGATTAACGGCGCGGATATACTCCGCGCCGTTCAATATTTATAATTGTTTAATCTCCGTATAAGCCATTACGAAGGGGCCGGTGCCCTTGGCGTCGTTTTCGACGACTGGTTCGGATATGTAATACTCAAAAGTGCCGTCGCGCTTGCGGTTTGTTTCGGGACCTAAGCCCGCCATTAAACAGATACCGCCGAGGTTGAGTTTGCCGTCGGTTTCGGTAAGATACTGCTTGCAGATACCGTTGAATACTTCCTCTCCTACGCTTGCAAAGCGCTTATCCACAACACCCAGCCTTGCGCCCTTCATCATTGCGTACGCAATCATTGCGCTGCCCGAGGTTTCGAGATAATTGCCCGCTCTCCCGCCTTGGTCGACGACTTGCCAGAACATCTTCTTATCGCTGTCGATATACTGTTCCAAGCCCTCTATCGTAGCTTTGAATATTGCAATAAGCTTATCTTTCTGCGCTTTGGCGCTGTCGGGCATATAGCCGATAACGTCTACAAGTCCCACCGTATACCAGCCTACCGAACGCAGCCAAAAGCTTTTGGAAAGTCCCTTTTCGTTGCACCAGAACGATTTTTTGGAACAGTCCCAGCCGTGGTAGTACAGCTTTTTTTCACGATCGTACATATTGTCGTACACGCTTTGAAACTGCGCTGCGATATCGTCGAAATTCTTGCCGTTATTGAACTCGGCTTCGTAGCGGGTATAGAATACCTGCGCCATATAAAGTCCGTCAAGCCATACTTGATCGGGGTAAATTTTCTTGTGCCAGAAATTGCCCGTTACTGTTCGCGGCTGTCCTTGTATTTGTGAGGCAAGAAGGTCAATTGCTTTTTTATATTTGGGTTTGCCCGTTTCGCGGTACAAATCGAACAGAACTCTGCCCTCGTTCAAGTTGTCAACGTTATAGGTATCAAGGCTGTATCCGCGGATAGAGCCGTCCTCGAAAACGTAGTAATCTACGAATTTATCGATAAAATCAAGATATTTTTTCTTGCCGGTCTGCTTATAAATTGTGTAAAGCGAAGTCATCATACAGCCGTCGATATAGTTCCACCCCGCCGGCTTGCCGTGCTTAATATTTTCGATATTCCAAATAGGCTTATCTGGCGTTGTGTCGTCGATAAGACGGTCGATATACTTATCGATAATCGAATAATCTATCATTATTTTCTCCTATTTTTATTCGGGAAACAGACGAGCGGCAGACGCGAAGGGCGCGGATTTGCTGACGGGCGCGTACAAAGAAGTACGCAACCAAAGCAAAACGCAAGCCCGCCAAAGTATCCCGCGAAGTATGTTTTTCGAATTTACTCCTTTATCAATTGACCGATATTTTTGCAGATTATCTGTTCGCCCTCGACGCCGTCTATCGTGACGTTTTTCAAGATAAGCTTTTCAACGTTGTCGGCGTACAGTCCTTCCTTGCAGTGTTCGGTAACCTTTAAAGCCATAGCGGGGAAGAAGGGCTTGGAATCGGGCTTGAAAGAAAAATGCACGTTTTCAAGTCTGATTTCCTTAATCGGCATTTCCGAAAGTCCGTCGAACCAAGCGGGCATACACTCGCAGTCGACGCAGTCGATATCGCGGAAGGTGAACTTACCCATATAGGGCGTGCCGTCGTCCACGGGAATATTTTTGTCGTGCGACCAGACGAAATCGGACATTCCGTCGGGGTCGCAGAAATAGTACATATTAATTACAAGCGGCGTTTTGACGTTTAGCATTTTAATGTTTTCAAAGCAAACGCCGTCGATTATTCCGTCCTTGCCGCGGCCTCTGCGCGACTTGATTCTAAGTCCTCTGTCAGTATTTTGAAATACGCACTGACCCAAAGTAAGGTTCTTTACTCCTCCGCTCATTTCGCTGCCGAGGACTATCGCGCCGTGCCCGTCGCAGAAAAGATTGTTTCTGAGAGTATGATTGTTTGCGGGCGTTTTATAGGTTTTGCCCATATAAAGCTTTCCGCTTTTCAGCGCGACACAGTCGTCGCCGACGCTGAACTTACAGCCGATAATATCAACGCCGTTACAGCTTTCGGGGTCAAGTCCGTCTGTATTCGGCGCGTCCGCGGGGCATTCCACGCTGATATCGTAAAATTTGAGATTATCCGAGAAGAAGGGATGCAAGTTCCACGAAGCGGAGTTGCCCGCCTTTACGCCGTGAAAAACCACGTTTTCGCACTTGTTTAAAAAAACGAGGCGTGGACGTGCGATTTTGCGCCCTTTGGGAGTTGCCCACCAAGTAGAATTGTTTGCATTGCCGTTAATGAAGCCCTCGCCTACAATTCGTATATTTTTCTGCCTATACGCGTAAATCAGCGACTGGAAGCAGTCGAAAGGCTCGCCTTCCCAGCTTGCCATAATCTCTTCTTTGCCGTTTAAAATCGTGCGGGCGGGAAGCACGGGATAGTGTTCCTCCACCGTATCACCTAAGATTTGCGCACCCTTTTTCAGCTCGATAGTTATATCGCTTTTTAACTCAAGCGGGCGGGTATAATACGTGCCTTCGGGGAAAAGCACCCTACCGCCATTGGGGCAGCCGTCGATTGCGCTTTGAATGCTTTCCGTATCGTCGGTCGCGCCGTCGCCCTTTGCGCCGAACGCTTTGACGTCAACTACGCCCGATTCCTTTTCAGTTACGAAATTAACCGTCCCGCCGAGCGAGGTTTTAACGGTGTACTTAGTGTTGGGTGCAAGATTGAAAACCGAGAACACGTTGGTATCGCGCTCGGTTTTGTCCTCAACTCCATTGACCGTAACCGTGTACTTTTCGGGGCTGTAATAAGGGTTTTTATTATTAAATTCGAAACAAGCTGAGACACTTGATACAAAAAGCAGTTTAAACATTGCTCGTTTCCTCTCTTTTGCGTTTTTTGACAAGGCGTAAGCCTAAGTCCTTTATTCCTATGAAAATCATATCTATAACAAGTACGATAAGCGCCCAAGATAACGGCTCGATATTAAACCTGAACATAAAGGTGTTTATGAACAGATAAACGAAGTTTACGATAACCGCGACGATGACGTAGTACAGCACGTTTGTGAAGAACGTCCAGTATGCCTTAAAGGGAAACGGAAACATGATATAATCGTTGTATTCGCGTTTGTCTGTTTCCATAAAGCGGAACAGCGGATTTACGAGCACTTCAACGACAAGCCCCAAAAACACGCCGTCGAGAACTACGAGATCAGCCGTGGCGACGTACGGACCTAAGCCCATATTGATGAAAAAGCAGACGACACCAGCAAACCACCACTTGATAAAAAACGCTTTTAAAAAAGTGGGTATGCGCGATAAAAAGTCGGTGCGGTAGGGGTTGAATTCCTTATCGCTTGCCTTGCCGTCACCGGTGCAGTCTGAAATTTTCATCGAAACTTCGCCGTACTCCGACGTGTCCTCGCCTTTAAGCGCGGCGACAAGCTCGTCGACTTTATCGACTTTTAAGTCGTAAAAGTCCTCGATCGTCGTTTCCTTGATTTTCTTCTTTTTAGCCATTTTAATACCTATCGTATTCTTGAAAAATAACCGACAAAACTTTTTGTCGGTTATTTATTGTTGTTATGCTTTTAATCGTCTTCTTCGATATCGATTTTGCCGTGCATATGCTCGGTCGCCGAATCGAGTTTTACCGACGTGTTAATCTTCCTTATCAGCTTACTGTAAACGGGAAGAAGCGCAAATACTATTGCGGAAACGCCCAAAAGCACGATATGTGCCAAAACCATCGGCTGTGCGGGTTTTATAACCGGCGCCAGACTGGTTTTTTCGGTGATACATTTTGCCATTTGCAAGTAGTAAACCACGTCGCACGCAATCTGTCCCGCAATCATCACGCCGACAAGCACGATAAAGAAAATATTGGGTTTTTTGCGCTTGGGGAAAGCGTTAAGAAAGCTTACGAGATATAAAAGCGACAAAAGCGTGGTTATAAAGGTACAGATACCCGTTGCATACGTAATATCGGTTGCGTTTTTCGCTTCGTATACCGCCTTTGAAACGTTGAACAGTATCAGCATAAAGTAAACAGTGGTAATTGCCATCAGCAAAAGGGGAATTAACTGCGGTTTTACTTTGAGCGCAACTATTCTTTTACGGCACCATTCTTTTAACGCCGCCTTAAATTTAGCACCCGCGGAGGGTTTGTTTTCGGGCTGAGTTTCGGGTTGATTATCCATTATCGTTTCTTCTGCCATAATACCCTCCTTACCTTATTGCCTTGCCGTATTCGGCAACCACTTCTTCGCCCTTTTCGTTTACCGTCATTTTAGGCAACTCGAAGAAGTGCGTCATAACGGGATCGAATCCGATTTCGATAACGTCGTCCTCTTTATAGTTGCACCATTCGGCGAACTTGGCAACGACGAGTTTCTTATCGCCGATTTTGCCGTGAACGAGAGTGTTCATTCCGAGGTTTTCGTTGTTGGTTACGGTAAGCTTAACCTTTCCGTCCCTCGTGATATTTTCGGGACGGCAACCCATAATTACGGGCTGGCCTTCATAGTCTTTAAGCGCATCCTTCTGTGCATCGTTCAAGGGATACGAGAAAAGATCAGAAACGAAATTGCCCTTTTCGATTTTGCCCTCGAACATGTTCATAGGAGGAAGTCCTATAAAGGTTGCAACGAAGGTGTTTGCGGGCTTTTCATAAAGGTCGATAGGCTTACCTATCTGCTGAACGCGGCCCATCGACATACACACGATTCTGTCGGCAAGCGTCAAAGCTTCCGTCTGGTCGTGAGTTACGTACATCATGGTTGCGTTGAGTTTTTTATGTAATAACATAATTTCTCTTCTCATCGAACCGCGCAGTTTTGCGTCGAGGTTGGAGAGAGGTTCGTCAAAGAGGAAAACCTTGGGGTTACGGACGATTGCACGGCCCATTGCAACACGCTGGCGCTGACCGCCGGAAAGCTGTTTGGGCTTTTTGTTGAGCTGACTCTTCAAATCGAGAATTTCAGCCGCCGCCATAACCTTGCGGTGAATAACTTGTTTATCCTCTTTTCTGAGGGTGAGCGAGAATGCCATATTCTCGTATATAGTCATATGACCGTACAGAGCGTAGTTCTGGAAAACCATCGAAATATCTCTGTCCTTGGGGGGAAGACGGGTACAGTCCTTACCGTCGATGGTAAGCTTACCCGCGGAAATATCTTCAAGTCCCGCGACCATTCTGAGGGTCGTTGACTTTCCGCAACCCGAGGGGCCTACGAGTACTATGAACTCGCCGTCCTCGATATCGAGGTTAAAGTCGTATACCGCTTGAACTCCGCCGTCATAAATTTTGTCTAAATGTTCGATCTTTACGTTAGGCATTTGTAACCTCCTCTGCTTTTACTTCGGCAGGCATTTCAGACGCCTTTTTTTCGTCGGCTTCGTCAAGCTCTTTCAAAGTTGCTTCGACGGAGATTTCTCCGCTTGCAAGTTTTTTAGTAAACTTCTCAAGGCTCAGCGAGCGGATAAAGCCTACTATTCCCGACGCAATAACGCACGCGCTGGAACCGGCGAGGAACACAACCATACAGATGAATGCGCCCGAGCTTAAAACTTTGCCGGGATAATCAATACCGACAAGCTTGGGATAAACCGTTTCCGTTACGCCCGCAAGGGGAAGCCAGAAAATTCTTACTATCTGCATTACGCCTAAGAACATCTGAAGCCAGAACAGTTTACGGTTGTAGTTTTTGACTTGTTCGGATAACAAGAAAACGAACAAAAGGAATATAAGGTTGAAAATTACGTCAAGCGCAATGGGCCACTTATAATAGTAGTTGCCGTTTTTTACTTGCGCGTATAAAACGACGAAGTATGCACAGCAAAGTACTAAGCCCAAAATAGCCAGCATAGACGCAAGCTTATTCTTTTTGTAACGCTGAATATCGTCTTTAATTACGGGATGCACGTCGGATTTCTTGAATATCATACCGCACCTCCCTCAACGGTTTTAGTGCCGTTTAATAATTTCTTTTCGCCTTGCATAAGCATAATCTTCCATACGAGGTTTAAGATTAATAAGACGGACGCAACTATTACGAGCACATAGACGACGAAGCCGATTGTAAACCAAGTCGTAGATTCGGAATAGTGCGTATATTCGCTTATATCTTCGCCTTCCTCGGCAAACTGAATCATTCTCTCGTTATATTTAGCCCAAGCTTCAAAGTCAATGTTATTGAATCTGCCCATCCACACGCCGTTCATTGCCATGAGAATTACGGAAATAATGATATTTCCGCCGGCGCATACGCCCGTTGCCACGTAGTTGGTAACGTAATAATTTCTGCGCTTATGGCAAGAAGTTATGTACAGACAAACCGCCAAAAGTATCATAACGATACCGCAGTACATCAACGTGTCGTTAAAGCCTTGAATATCAAGGAACAGCGTTGCGTCGTATTTGCCTTCCGCCGCCTTAAAAAATGAGGTCTTATCGCTCTTTAACATCTGTCCCAGCTCGGCAAGTCCGCCCGTCGCATAACAGAACGCATAGACGAGAGCAAGCGCGCCGACGATAATCATTGCAAGACATATATATTTTTGAAATCTCATCTGAGTTTTCATAAAGTGTCCCCCTAAAATTTTTGAACGAAGCCCGCGCCCTTGCACGGGCTTCATTCGTAGTTGGGTTTTTTAAAGTTTAATTATTTTGCCGTGCCGTTTAAGATGGGTTCGAGATAAGCCCAGTAAGCTTTTGCCGTAGTCCAGCCGTCGGCATAAACGATTTGTCTGTTTTCTGCGAGTTTTGAAATTTTAGCTCCGTTGGTAACTAACGGCTTATCAAGCAGATCTTCGATAGAAGTATAATCCACAACTACACTTTGCATATCATAATGTCCGCTCGTTCCGTAAAGAATGATGTAGTTCATTATGCTGAAGAAGCTGTCGTCTGTTCTCTTTTCGCCGGTCAGATACCTGAAGCTAAGCTGGTTGGAAGCATTGAGCACGTTCCTCTGGAAGTCTTCGGCTACGGGAAGTCCCGTGGGAACACAAGTAAACCAGTAATTGTTAGCGTCGATATCGAGGGACATACCCTTAATTATACCCTTATCAAGCGCCGTGCCGACGATCTTTGCGCCCGCCTGACCCATCTTGGAGGTAAGCTGGTTTTCGAACGACTGGTTCTTTACGCCGATAGGAAGGGTTGAACCGATGAGATAACGCGCATAGTTGTTATAGTTGAGTTTTACGTCGGCAAGGTCGCCGGTGAAGTTGGTTACACCGTCAAGTCTCTTACCCTTAAACGACTCATAGAATTTATCGGTTATGGTGGGGGTAATCGCTCCCTTGTAGTCGGAACCGGCATATTTAACGCCCTTGTAGGTGAAGTAGTTCTCGGGAACATTCTTTCCGGTTTTAGGGTCTACTTTAGTCTTAGGATTGGACTGTACTTCGTTGTACCAGAAGCCGCCCTTACCGTCTGCATTCTCAGCCATGGGGCCGAAGGTGGAAACGATTTGTCCGTCTTCCGAATACAGATAGTCGATGAACTGCAAAGCCGCGTCAAGCTTTTTCTCGTCCTTTGCTACCGCGCCGTTAACCGCAAGACCGGAGGTCTTGGTTGAACGCCAGCTTTCGGTAAATCTGAAATACTCGTCTTCGGAATAAGAACCGTTACCGTCAACGTCCCAAGTGGAAACGGGGGTCATTACCGGTGCGAAGTAGTAGCCCTTAGGTATAGTACCCGCTTCCGTATAGGATACGCCGTTATCCTCAACCTTTAAACCGGCAAGGGTCTGCGACTGCGAATAATCGTAAGCCATAAAGTACTCGGTTTTACCCTTATTATCGCCGATACCGAGACCGGAAGCCGTCTGATAAGCTTTCATATCCTTGTAATCGGCTATCAGATTTTCACTTCTGAGGGCATGCATTTTCTCCATTGCCTGGTAGAAAACTTTTTCCGTACGAGCGTCTTTAAGGTCGCCGTTATTGTCGATATAGGTATACTCAAGTCTCGAAGTACCGCCACGCACGCCGTAGAGCTGGCACGCAAGGCTTACCATAGTGGGAGTTCTGTCGTTTGTTCCCGCACGGGGTGTAATTCCGTCGATAGTCTTACCGCTACCTACAAGCACGCTTGCGTTCGTCTTTACGCAGCGGAGCATTGCTACTAATTCGTCAACGTCCCAGCATGCGTCGTAACCGGTGAAGAGATTTGCACGGTTTGTAGCTGAATAAACGCTTTCACCCTTTTCGTTCTTATAGCATACGTCGATATATGCGCGGAAAAGGTTGACAAGCTGTTCGCCCGAAGCGTTAATATTTTCTTTGAGGGCTGCGTTCATAACGTCAACGATATTACCGCTTGTGCCCGCGTAAGCCTTATTGTTGGTTATTGCTTTATAAGCAGTGGCAAGCGGGGTATTTCCGCCTAACGCGGTAACAACAGCCGCATAGTCTTTCGTAATTTTCTGGGTATTCGAGCCGTCCGCTGTCAAAGCGTCTACGGTGTAGTTATCTGAACCCATAAATGCATCTGCATAGGTTTGGGTTTCTTTTGCACCGCCGGTCTTTATGGTACAGACTTCCGCATACTTAGCCGTAGCGCCGGTAGCGGTGTCGCTGTTCAGAAGCTTTTCAGCCCAGTCGTGACGGATAAGGCAGTATCTTTCGATATCGTCGTAACCGTCGAAATAAGGAGCAATGTAAATCGTCTGATTAGAGCCGTCGCTCGTGCTCATACCCTCTTGCAACAGCGAGAGATAGACGATGGGGTTTTCCGCAAGGAACTTCGTGAAGTTGGGCATACGGTCAAGATAGTCCGCAAGATTTAAAATCATACTGCGGTCGGTTGCCGCATAAGAAACCGCTTCGGAAAGGTCGGTGGTGAAAAGATCGGTTTTTGAATATACCGTTTCACCGTTACGGATAGTTTCGTACAACTGCTTAAGGTTGTTACCCGTATCGTCGCCCATATACTTGTCATCCCAAGTGATATTGAGGTCTTTGCCCATCTGAACCCAAGCGGGCTTTACGCTTCTGTTGGAATATTTAACTCCGTCGGGAAGAGTAATTTCATCGCCGATGCCTTGGAAAGTTGTAGACGTAAGCGTACCCTTTGAACCTATTGCTACGTTTAAGGTTACGTTTCCTCTGTTCTTGTAAACGTCGTAGTTGAGCGATACGCCGTCTTCCTTTAATACGCCGTAATGGTCGGTTCCGACGACTACGCCTTTGTTTCCGCCGCCGCCGTTATCACCGCTGTCAGGCTTACCGCCGCAAGCGGCAAAAGATAAAGCCATTGTTCCCGCCATAACAACCGATACGGAAGCTATAGCCAGCTTTTTGAATTTGTTCATTATTTTCTCCTTATTATTTATAAATAATATAATGATTAACTTAATTATTAATGCGCCTTCAAAAACTTTGTAGATACAAGCAAGACAAGAAGAGTGAGGAAAACTTGAAGGAATGTACAATGAAGTACATGACTGAAAGTTGCCGCAACTCGACACAGTATTGCGCAAGTATATACGAAGTTTTTATTCTTTGACGCCACCCATATTTACGCCCTTTGCAAAATACTTCTGAATGAAAGGATAAATTGCAAGGATGGGGATAACCGCACAGACGACCATTGCATACAGTACCGAGGTTGCGGAATAAGTATAGTCGGGAGACCACTTGTTGTCGCCGGCACTCGAACCGGTTATCTGCGTGTAGGTATTTAAGAAGTCACGGATATAAACCTGAACGGGCCATGAATACTCTTGCCCTTGTTCGCCTCCGGGGATAACCTTGTATGCCCAGAAGTAGCCGTTCCAACGGGAAATTCCGAAGAAGAGCGCTACGGTTGCAATTGTTGCCTTACTCATAGGAATATATACTTTGGTAAGTACTTGCAGCTCGGTAGCTCCGTCTATTCTTGCAGCTTCTTCGATTTCGGAAGGAACACCCTCGAAAGAGTTACGAAGAAGTATGATATTCGTCGCATTCATACCCATCGCGATAACGATAGTCCACTTAAGGTCGGTTATGCCGATAGAAGTGAAAACTTGTGACGTCTGCATATAGTTCATATACTGGGGAATAATACCCGCGGAGAACCACATCGTGAACACGAGGAAGAAGTTGAAACCGTGTCTGCCCAAAAGTCTTTTCTTGGAGAGTGCGTACGCGCCGAGTATCGAATAGCCGAGCGACCAAACCGTACCGAAGAAGGTTACGAACAGCGTGTTCGAATAGTTTATCCAGAAACGGTTATCCGTCAAAACGTGCTTGAATGCGGAGCCTTGAACGTCGACGGGCCAGAGAATTACCTTACCACCGTCCACTGCGTCGGCAGAGCTGAACGCCGCCGAAAGTGCGTAAATTAAAGGATACACACACATCAGTGAGAACAGTATGAGGATAAAGTATGCGATAATTTTGAAAATAAGTTCTGAAACTTCTGTCTTTCTTTTCATACCTTTCCTCCTTAATACAGCGATACGTCGGACGCTTTTCTTGCAATCGAGTTGGAACCGATTACCAGAATCATACCGATTAAGTTATTGAGCATTTCGGCAGCGGTACCGACGGCTTTGAACTCGGTATCCGAAAGGTCGTTTGCGAAAGTCGAAACAACGTGCGCAACTTCGTAGTTACTGCCCGCGCCTTCGCCGTTACCTTGACCTAAGAGAAGGAATATCTTTTCGTAGCCTACGGAAAGAAGTCCGCCTATTTTCATAATCAGCATTATGATTACGGTCGATAAAATGCTGGGTATTACAACGTAGCGCATCTGCGCCATTTTGCCCGCGCCGTCTATCTGAGCCGCCTCGTACGAGGTGGGCGACACGGCGATTACCGCAGCGAAGAATACTATACTGTCATAGCCCGCGTGTTCCCATAGGTCGGATATTATGTATATCGCCCTATAATACTTGGTTGAGAACACAAGACCTTGATTTATCGCCGTCTGATCCGCGCCGAACCAGCCGAACACCTTGGATACGACGCCGGGCGTCTGGTTGTTCGTCGAGTTGCGGAAAAGTATCAGAACGAGTGACGTTACGATAACGGTCGACAAGAATTTGGGAAGGTAAACGCAAACCTGCATTATACTTCTTGCCACGTTTGAACGGACTTCGTTGAAGAACAACGCAAGTATAATGGGCATAGGGAAGCCGAACAACAGTCCGTAGAACGCCGTTATAAAGGTATTTCTGAACGCACGCCAGAACTCGGGGCTGAGGTTGCCGTCGGTGAACAGCATCTGGAAGTATCTGAGACCGTTCCAGTAATAAGTGTTCACGTGACCTTTAACGCCGGTGTTGGGGTCTTTGAAGCAACCCATAAGCTCGTACATGGGCAAGTATTTCCATAAGAGATACACTAAAATCATAGGTATCAGCATTGCATAAAGACGCCAGTCTTTAAGTATGGTAAAGCCCGTGTTCTTCCATTTGTTCCGCTCTGTTTCGTCCCTTACTTGCTGTTCGGGCGACATACTGTAAGTACCGGTCGCCTCGTCGTAGATAAGGAAGTCGTCACATTTGAGTTTGAACATTCAAATTTTCCTCCATATCACTTAAAAATTTTTAAGTAATTATTTTTACCTTATTAATTATCCAAGCCGTCGTCCCATCTCTTTAAAATGGAAAGCGACTCTTTGTCTATCTCCAACGGCTCGTCGCCGTACTCGTCACGGCGGGCAAGCTCTTTACGCTCCGCATCCATGCGCAAGAGATAGTGTTTCTGATCCTCGAACATTCCGTTCATTTTGCGGAGTATCATTATCACCGCAACCGCAAGCGCGAACGACAGACCGCCGTACACACCGAAGCCGAAGCTTGTGGCAAGAGATGCGAGGAAATTTGCGCCGAGTATCGCGCCCATACACGTTATGCCGAAGTTTACCGATACCCAGCCGACTAATATATATATTAATGAAAAGTACCACTTGCCGCGGATCTTTTCTTTGCCCAAAAACTTGGTTAAAAGCAAAACCGAAAGAATGCACGCGCAGCCTATTGCATATGAAAGATAGCTTTGCCAGCTTCCGCCTTGCATTGCGCACAGCACGACGCCGTCCGCCACCGCGTAAATTCCGCCGACCCAGCCCCAGCGCATTATCACCGTAAGCGCGATTGCCAGCATAAAATTCACGTAATACTTGTCGATCGTGGTTTTAAACCAGAATTTGAACGAGCAAAATACCAAAAGTTCGGAAAGCCCCAAGACAAGCGCAAAAAAGAATAAATCAGTGTATTTATATTGCCTGAATGAGATTAATTTTCCGTTTTTTCGCATTTTTATAATTTACAACATTTTATAGGGCATAAAATGTGACTATATTTCATTTTATAGAATCATTATATCATAGGGCAATTCAAAAATCAATACATTTTTAATTGTTTCAAAGTTTTTTTTGTGGTATACTGATTTCAACAAAATAACAAAGCAAGTTAACAAATTAACAGTATTTACCATGAAAACTTTACATTTAACTCCCGATTGCAACTTGTCCGAAGCGATAAATTCGTCCGACGCGGAAGTAATTTATCTCAGCAAAGGAATATACAATCAGAAAACCGAAATACTTCGCGACAACCTCACAATTATAGGCGAAGGGCGCGAAACGGTGCTTACCTTTGCAGACTTTGCGAATAAAATTCACGCCGACGGCAAGGAATACAACACTTTCCGCACGTATACGCTGTGCGTAACCGGAAACAATATACGTCTTGAAAATTTTACAGTGGAAAACTCAAACACCGACCCCGAAAGAGTGGGGCAATGCGTAGCGCTGTCCGTTCACGGCGATAATTTTACGGCTTTGAATATGAATTTGGTATCCACGCAAGACACCCTTTTCCTCTCCCCTTTCCCCGACGATTTGGTCGTACGGTACCGCGGTTTTATTCCGCAAAGGCAACTCTATAAAGAGGGCGGGAACACGCACCTTTTCAAAAACTGCCGAATCTCGGGAACGGTTGATTTCATTTTCGGCTGTGCGGAAGCGTACTTTAAAAACTGCGAAATAATTTCGCTTAAAGATACGCGCGATATCGGCTTTGTCGCAGCGCCCGCGCACCCCCTACACGCGGAACGCGGTTTTACCTTTATAGACTGCGACTTCAAGTCCGACGGCGCGAACGCGCAGACCGTTTACCTTGCAAGACCTTGGCGCGACTTCGGCAAGTGCGCGTTTATTAACTGCAAGTTGGGCAACCACGTAAACGGCGGACTGTTCGACAAATGGAACGACACCGACCGCGATAAGAGCGCAAGATTTTACTACTTCGGTCTTGACTGCGAGCAAGCGAACCCCGTAGGATGGGGCAGAAAGCTTACGGCAGAGCAAGCTAACGATATTATAAACGACTGCGCGCGAAAATTTAAAACGCATAATATATAAATTTGTCGTAAAAAAGCAAATCCCCCCTACACTCACCGTGTAGGGGGTTAGTTTTATCTGAATATTTTTTTTAACTCTTTAACTGCGCTTATAGCACCGCTGACGTTTTCCGCAGTTGCACGTTTCGTTTCGCGTTTACAGAACAAATCGCAGATTTCATCTTCTTTTACAATTTGTTCTTTAACACCGCAATTCCCGAACTTACGCGGATAAAAATTATGAAGACCTCTCTCGTAAAACTGCGTAAACAGTGCGCAATTACTGCACACCATATCATTTATTTTTATTTTTTTCATACTCTTCTTCCCGTAAAATCTGCGCAACTGCCATTAAGTGAAACAATATATCCTTTAATACGCGCTCGGTTGTCTTTTTCCGGCTCAACAACCAATATGATTTGTTTATCCACTGTTCGCAAGTTTCTTTATGATTTTTAAGCTGTTTACACATATTACAATAGCCGTCTTTTAACTTTTCAAAACAAGTTTCTTTTTTTATATAGAAAGGGTCGTAAAATTTACAAATATTGCATCTGTGTTTATTTTGATTTTCTTTTTCCATATTGTACTCCTTAATTATGCAAATATGTATCACTATGATATTATGATAATGTGCATAAGTCAAGCATTTTTGATGCAAATATGTATAATAAATTATATGACAGTAGATTACAAAGAAGCTTTAAAATACCAAAGAGAACAAGCAGAACTATCACAAAGACAGTTGGCAATCAAAACAGAAATACAACAAGGTAGTATAAGCCGTTGGGAGGCGGGTAAATCAATACCCAATATTGAAGCTTGCATTAAGCTTGCTGATTTTTACGGCATTACACTTGACGAGCTTGTCGGCAGACATTAAATTCTAATAAAGAAAACCCCCGACCGCGAATTGCGGTCGGGGGTTATTTTATTTAATTATTCGGCTTGGGCGGGAGCTTCTTGGGGAACTTCTTCCGCGGCTTCCGTTTTAGCTTTGAACAGAACTTTGCCGACTACTTCCGCAACGAGTGCAAGCACAGCCGCTACGGCAACCATAATGGGGACGGCAAAATCTTTAGTTAAGTCTGCGTCGGCATCTTCATACATTTTATTTGCAAAAAGAATTGTAAACACAAGGTATACAAGCGCAAGCCCCGCAACGACCGAGCAAAGGACTATATTGCTTTTGTTTTTGCCTTCGCATACGGCGGGTATTTTTCTGAAAAGCGTTACCGCCGAAATTACTCCGGCTGCAACTGCGGCGACTCCGCCGATTAAAGCGTAAGCTAAAACCTCGAAGAAAGCTTCGTCGTCGGAAACCGTTAAAAGCGTTGACTGCATTCCGATAAACAGACCGTTGTAAACCCTCTTTATCGTTATCTCGCCGTAGGATACTCCGGTTGAAACCGCACCGGCGGCGGGAAGAGCCAAAAGCCCGAGTATAACCGCGGTAAACGCGCTTACGGCTACGGCAGCTATTGCGCCCGCTTTCACGTCGATACCCTTAAACTTTTCGAAGTTGGCGCCGCCGATTAAAAGCGCGCCCGCCCCTAACAATACTCCGCCGGTAATAAGTCCCGCGCGGGTGGGCGCAGAAAATACCGTTTTCATACCGCTTGCTTCCGCGGATACCAAGCATAACAATAACGTTGCAAAAGTTGCAAAAACAAGATAGGTTGCAACCGCGGGAGCGATTACGTTTACTTCTTGATTTTTGCAGTACTTCTTATAAGCGTTGACCGCTGTGAGGATTGCCAAAGCTACCACACCGAGCAGTCCGACAGCCGATACGACCGTTCCCAAAATTATAGGAAAGTAAATTGCAAATTCGCGCGCGGCGCCGATGTCGGATACGTCTATCGCGCTTGCTATCGTATCACGCGTATCTTCTATACCCGAATATGCGTTGCCGAAATAGTCGTACAGCATAGTCGTTGCGCTTACTTTCATTCCGTCAACGTGCGTAACGGCGGAAACTCCGCAGACGAACACGAAAACCAAAGCCGTAAGCGCCGCTAAGAGTATAAGCGCTATACCGCCTATATTTAAGGCGTTTTTAATTTTTTCGCATTTAGTGTTTTGCATACTGTCACCCGTTAAAAGCCGAAATACTCCGCTGCATTATTATAACAGATGTTTTCGACGATTTCACCAAGCCTCTTCATTTCGCTTGCGGGGTACTGTCCGCTTTCCACTAAACGGCCGAGCATCTGGCAAAGTATGCGCCTATAATACTCATGCCTGGGATATGCAAGGAACGAACGGCTGTCTGTAAGCATACCGACGGACTGCGCCACAAGTCCTACTTGCATAAGCGTTTCCAAATTCTGTCTCATACCGTCTTGCTGATCCAAGAACCACCACGCCGTGCCGACTTGCACTCTGCCCTTTACTCCTTCCTTCTGGAAACAGCCCGCAAGCACCGTCAAGGCGTAATTGTCGCGGGGGTTGAGGCAGTACAGAATAGTTTTGGGAAGGTTGCCGTCCTTGTCAAGCTCGCCCAAAAGTGCGGAAAGCTTTTCCATATAAACGGCGTCCTCTATTGCGTCGTAACCCGTGTCGGGTCCGATTTTTTCAAGCATAGATTTGGAGTTGTTGCGAAGTGCGCCGATGTGATACTGCTGTACCCAGCCGTACTTTGCGTACATTTTACCGAGCTCTACCAAAACGTAGCCCTTGTACTTGTCTTGCTCTTCGTCGGTGACGTGCTGACCCTTCATTCCCTTCAAGAAAATCTTGTTAGCCTCATCATACGTTGCGGGCGCAAAGTGCACCACGTCAAGCGCGTGGTCGGAAAGTTTTGAACCCATTTGATCGAAGAATGCAATTCTTTCGGCAAGCGCGTCGAGTAAATTCTGCAAGGTTTTAATGGGTTTACCCACTACGCCGGCAAGCTGATTTACCCAGCTTGCAAACCAGCTTAATTCCACGTTGATAGCCTTGTCGGGACGGAACGCGGGACGGACGCGAACTTTAAGCGTCTTGTCCTCGTTCATTTTCTTGTGCCACTCCAAGCTGTCGACGGGGTCGTCGGTGGTGCAGACCGTTTTGACGTTGAACTTATACATCATTTCCCTTGCGGTCAGCTTTTCCAGAACCTTGTTAGCTTTATCCCAAATCGTCTTGGCGTTTTCGGGGTTTATTACCTCTTCGATACCGAAGTATCTTCTCATTTCCAAGTGCGACCAATGGTAAAGCGGGTTGCCCACGAAGTAAGGCATTGATTCGACGAACTGCATATATTTTTTGAAATCGTCGTCGGGACCCGAAATGGAATCCTCTTCATAACCGCGTGCGCGGAGTGCTCGCCACTTGTAGTGGTCGCCGTATCTGTCGCCCGCGCCAAGCCAAACCTCGGCAAGGTTACGAAATTTCTTGTCCTCGTAAATTTCCTTGGGCTGTAAGTGGCAGTGATAGTCGATTATAGGCATCTTCTCGGCATGCTCGTGATACAGCTTTTTCGCCGTTTCGGTGTCGAGAAGGAAGTCCTTATCCATAAATTCTTTCATTAAAGAGTTACCCCCGTTTTAAATATGGCAATTTCTCTTGAACTGTTTATTTCGTTGCGCGTCTTCGAGCCGTTGGCAACATATACGACAAGATCGATAAGATTTTCAAGCTGAACGTCGAAGTTGCTTTCTAAAACTGCGCCCGCGTTGAAATCTATCCAGTTTGATTTCTTGGCTGCAAGCTCCGCATTGGTTGCAATCTTCACCGTGGGAACGAAGCCGCCGAAAGGCGTTCCTCTGCCCGTGGTGAACAGTATAAGGTGACAGCCCGAAGCCGCAAGATTTGTGACCGCGCACATATCGTTGCCGGGACCGTTCAAAAGGTTTAAGCCCTTTGCCATTACGAAGCCGTCGTCGAACACTACGTCCTCAACGGGACCCGAACCCGACTTCTGCGTACAGCCGAGCGACTTGTCTTCCAAAGTGGTTATTCCGCCCGCCTTATTGCCGGGGGAAGGATTTTCGTAGACCGTCTGTCCGTTGCGGCGGAAGTAGTCCTTGAAATCGTTGATAAGCTTTACCGTCTTTTCAAAAACTTCCTCGTCGCGCGCCCTATTCATTAAAAGCTGTTCCGCGCCGAACATTTCGGGTACTTCGGAAAGCACGGTAGTGCCGCCCGCCGCGACGATATAGTCGCTGAATCTGCCGACGAGCGGGTTTGCGGTTATGCCCGAAAGTCCGTCCGAACCGCCGCATTTAAGTCCCACTTTGAGGCACGATATGTCGTCCTCTTCGCGCTTGTCGTGGCGGACGACTTCGACAATCTGCTTTATGAGCTGAACGCCCGCTTCGATTTCGTCGTCCTCTTCCTGGCAGACCATAAACTTAACTCTCGTTTCGTCAACCCAGCCGAGCGATTTTCTGAACTCGTCCATCTGGTTGTTCTCACAGCCGAGACCTACGACGAGCACTCCGCCCGCGTTGGGGTGGCGAACCATTTTCTGCAAAATGAGTTTCGTTCTCTCGTGGTCGTCGCCGAGTTGTGAGCAGCCGTAAGGGTGGGTATACGCGAATATACCGTCGAAGCCCTCCTCGCCGTATCTGTTTTTATAGGTTTCGTGTATAAGCTTGACTTGACCGTTTACGCAGCCGACAGTGGGAATTATCCATATCTCGTTTCTGATGCCCACGTCGCCGTTCGCACGGTGATATACGTTGACCTTGCGGGGTTTAACCTCTTTCAATTCTGTATCGACCTTGTTATAGGTGTACTCTAAATTTTCGGAAAGGTTGGTGTGCACGTTGTGTGTGTGAACGTGGCTTCCCGCAGAAATGGGCTTGTGTGCGCACGCGATAGGGTTGCCGTATTTGATAACCATATCGCCCTCTTTCAAGTCAACAAGCGCAAACTTATGACCCTTTGTTATATCTTCTTTTAAAACGACGCCCTCGTGCTGTTCGCCCTTCTTCAAATCGGTGAGCGCAACCGCAACGTTATCGAGTTCGTTTATAATTATCGTTTTTTTAGCCATTTACAAAATCCTCTACAGCCCCGCGCATTCCCTTGGTTTCGATATCCTTGAGATACTTCGCAACCGTTTTTGCAATTTCGGGGTGAATCGTATTCATATCAATATCCCACGCTTCCTTCCAAGCGAGTACGGCTTTTGCAAGCTTTTCATAGTCGCCGTCAAACTCAGCCCAAAGCTGTTTCCACTTTGCAAGATATGCGGGGTCGTCGCTGAGCGCGATGTCCTCGTTGCCTCTCTTGCCCTTGTGGAATTCGATTATCGCCGCAAACGAGAATAAAAGATGTTTGGGAAGCGCTTTCTTGATTTTAACGTAGTCCAAAAGCGTAGGCAGAAGTCTCGTCTTAAACTTGGTTGTGGAATTTAACGCAATCGACATAAGCTCGTGGCGGATATAGGGGTTTTTGTACCTCTCTATTACGCTGTTTGCAAACGCCGTCATCTGGTCTTGCGGTAAATTTATAGTGGGGTTAACCTCGTCGAAAACAAAATCATGTACGTACTTTGAAACCGTCTTATCGTTCATTGACTCGCCTACGGTGTCGATACCGCAAAGGTATGCGACGGGAACGAGAGCCGTGTGCGAACCGTTTAAAATTTTAACCTTTCTCTGCTTGTAAGGGTGAATGTCGTCCGCAAAGATAACGTTGAGCCCCGTCTTGTCTGCGGGAAGATACTTCTGAACGACGGGTTCTTTTTTAAGCACCCAAAGGTGGAAAATTTCGCCCTTTACGACGTTGTTGTCGATATATCCCGTTTCCTTTTGGATATCCTCGATTTCGTTCCTCGGATAGCCGGGAACTATTCTGTCAACCAGCGTCGAAGTGAAGTGGTTTGCCGTCTGCATCCACTTAATGAACTTTTCGTCCATCTTGTTGATTTTCGCAAGCTCGGTCAAGCAGCGATACAGCTCGTCGCCGTTGTCGTCGATAAGCTCGCAAGGGATAATCGCAAGTCCGCGGGACATATCCCCCTTGAAACGGTCGTATCTTCTCTTCAAAAGAGCCAAAAGTTTTCCGGGGAAGCTTTTGGGGCATTTCGTGAAATCGGTGTCGGTAGGATCTACCGCGATACCCGCTTCCGTAGTGTTGGAAATGATGACTTGCAAGTCCTCGCTTTCGCCGTACTTCAAGAATTTCTCGTATTCGGTAAAGGGGTCGATGCAGTCGCCGATTACGTCGATAACCTGGCTCTTCTTTACGTTTTTGCCGTTGTCGATTCCCTCTAAACGGAGAGTATAAAGTCCGTCTTGTTTTTCAAGGTCCTTAACTCTGCCGAACGGCATAGGCTGAACTACTGCGACGTTTGCGCTAATTGCGCCCTTGTCGTTTAAGTCCTGTATTATCCATTCGACGAACGCACGCAAGAAATTGCCCTCGCCGAACTGCATTATCTTGATTTTTCTTTCGGGTTTCGCAAAAAGTTTTTTGCTTATTAATTCCATAATCAGTGCCTCTTAATATCGTTTTCAATTATTTCTTCCGTCTCCGCGTCATAGACGTATGCCGCAACCTGGGGAATACGGAATGTGAAATCTGCGCCCATCTCGGGGGTGTGGTGAGGGTTGACTTTGAGGATAACGTTTACCTTGTTATCGCCCTCGCCTACGGTCGCGTATACGTTGGTGGTATCGCCCAAAAGCTCGGTAAGCTCTACCTTTGATTTGATTTCGAAATCGTTCTTGGTCTTGGTAAGCTTGATAGCTTCGGGTCTGAACGCGAACACCACTTTCTTGCCCTCGACTGCCTTTACGTCCTTTACAAGCGGCGCTATATCCAAAGCCAAACCGTGGCCGACAAACTTGCCGTCCTTTACTTCACCGCGGAAGAAGTTCATAGGAGGTTCGCCTATGAAGCCCGCAACGAAGAGGTTCTTCGGATAGAAATACAGCTCGTACGGAGTGCCGATCTGCTGAACGTATCCGCCCGATTTCATAACGACTATTCTGTCCGACATGGTCATAGCTTCGGTCTGGTCGTGGGTTACGTAAATGGTGGTAGCGCCGACCGAACGGTGAATCTGCTTGATTTCCGAACGCATAGTTACACGCTGCTTTGCGTCGAGGTTGGAAAGCGGTTCGTCCATAAGGAAGATATTAACCTTTCTTATCAGCGCACGGCCTACCGCAACACGCTGACACTGTCCGCCCGACAGTGCGCGGGGGAATCTTTCAAGGTAGTCGGTAAGTCCTAAAATTTTAGCCGTTGCCTTAACCTTTTCGTCGATAACTTCCGCGTCGATACCTTCAAGCGTAAGTCCGAAAGCAAGGTTTTCGTAAACGGTAAGGTGGGGATAGAGCGCGTAGGACTGGAATACCATTGCTATGCCCCTATCACGCGACGACATCTGATTTGCAAGCTTGCCGTCGATGTAGAACTCGCCCGCGGTTATGTCTTCGAGACCCGCTATCATTCTGAGCGTAGTCGATTTACCGCAACCCGAATCACCTACAAGACAGATGAACTCGCCGTCGTTGATTTCCATATTGAAATCGTGCACGGCGTGATATCCGTTAGGATAAACTTTGTTAACGTCAATGAATTTAAGTTGTGCCATAATATATTTTCCCTCTCAAAAAAATTTCTTATATAATTGTTAGCTAAACTGTGGAGAAACGAGCAAGACAAGGCGAGTGCGCAAACCGCGAGGAAGTTTACATAGAGGTAAATGACCGAAGCGGTGCGTAAACTCAACGCCGTATTGCGACGTTTATACGCAGTTTGTTATTTCAAGTCGCGAGTTTTAATGTTATCCATATCGTCATAAGTTTGGTTCTCACCGCACATACCCCAAATGAATGTGTAGTTGTGCGTGCCTACTCCGCTGTGGATAGACCAGCTGGGCGAGATGACCGCTTGTTCGTTGTGCATAATTATGTGGCGCGTTTCCTGGGGAGTGCCCATAAGGTGAATTACCGCCTCTTCTTCGGGAAGCTCGAAGTACATATATACTTCCATTCTTCTCTCGTGGGTGTGGCTGGGAAGAGTGTTCCAAGCACTGCCTTCGGCAAGCTCAGTCATGCCCATTGCAAGCTGACAGCTTTCGCATACGTCGCCGATTATGAACTGGTTAATCGTTCTCTTGTTGATACCCTCCAAGGAGCCCAAATGCCTTTGAACGCAATATCTTGCGTCTGCGGGGGCGGGCTTACCCTCTACGGGTTTCATAATTTTAACCGTGGGATAGGTCTTGTGCGCAGGGCAAGAATTGATATAGAATTTCGCGGGGTTTTTACCGTCAACTGAAGAAAACTCGATTTCCTTCGTGCCCATTCCTATATAGATACCCTCTTTATGACCTATCTCGTAAACCTTGCCGTCAAGCGTGATTTTACCCGCTCCGCCGATATTGATTACGCCCATTTCACGGCGTTCAAGGAAGAACGCGGTAGCCAGCTCTTTAAAAGTGCCGAGGCTTAATTTCTTTTTAACGGGCATTGCGCCGCCCGCGATTATTCTGTCCTGGTGGGAATACGTTAAAAGTATTTCGTCCTCTTCGAACAGTTTGTTAATGAGATATTTTTCTCTCAACTCTTTCGTGTCGTAATGCTTGGAATCATCGGGATGATTAGCATATCTAATATCGAACTTCAAAATCTATAACCTCTCAAATGTTTTATATTTCGTTCCATACTTTCTCTATGAACCGAGCGCACGGAACTATATCTTCGCCCGTAGTCCCCTCTAAAACGAGGTAGGCGTCTTTGTCGTAAGCCTTTATGCGGCTGAGTATTGCCTTGAAATCGAACATACCTTTTCCGGGGGCAACTTGTTTAAGCTTACCGTCCTCGAACACGCAGTCCTTTATGTGGAAAATATGTATTTTCCCCGCGAAGGTCTTTAATCCCTCGTCGAGAATTTCAAGATACCTTGAATAGTTTTCCGCGTCGAGGTAGTTGTATATATCGAATATAATCTTTATATTGTCGGCGCCTATTTCGTCAACCGCGCGCTTGAGCGTTGCAACGTTCCAGCAGACGTGACCCGCCGCGCCTTCCATTCCGATATACTTGCCTTGCAATTTCGCAAACGCGGCAAGCTCCTTGAAAGTGGAAATTACGGTTTGCAGAGCTTGCTCGGTTCGGTTCAGCGGATTATACGTCCACTTGTCGTCGTTGAAGCTGCCCGTTTCAGAGCCGACTATGTCGGAGCCAAGCTCGTTTGCAAGCGTTATATATTCTTTGAAAACCTGCTTGCAGCGCGCCACCTTTTCTTTGTCCGAATGAACGGGGTTGAAGTACGCGCCTATAAGCGGAACGGAAATACCCGCGTTTTTAAAGGCTTTACCGATTTCAACGGCCTTATCCTTATCGATTCCGTCGGGGGCGTACTTAACGTCGTCCAAAAACTTGTACGCCACCAACTGAACGGCGGATATCCCGCATTCTTTACATTTTTCAATAGCACCGTCTAAGCCCTTAACGCCTAAATCGTGCGTTCTAAATGCAATTCTCATTTATCTCTGAACTCTACCGGAGCCATCTCCGCCTGCAAGAGCTTCAACTTCCTTACGGGAAACAAGGTTGAAGTCGCCGGGGATAGTGTGCTTCAATGCGGAAGCCGCTACGCCGAATTCCAAAGCAGCCTTGAAATCTTTTCCGTCAAGGAAGCCCGTAATAACGCCGCCCGCGAACGAGTCGCCGCCGCCTACGCGGTCAACGATGGGGCTTATACGGTATTCTTTGGAGTGATAGAATTCCTTGGTAGCCGCGTTATATATGCAAGCCGACCAACCGTTATCAGATGCGGAATGGCTTACGCGGAGCGAAGAAATCGCAAACTTGAAGCCCAAATCTTTGCACATTCTCTCGAATATATCCTTGTAGCCCGCAAGCTCCAAATCGCCTTGGGTTACGTCCGTCTTTCCGGGCTTGTATCCTAATACGAGGTCAGCGTCCTCTTCGTTGCCGATACATACGTCAACGTATTTCATAAGCTTGGTCATGACCGACTTTGCCTTTTCGCTTGACCAAAGCTTTTTACGGAAGTTGAGGTCAACCGATACGGTTACGCCGTGTTTTTTAGCGGCTTTCAAAGCTTCTTCGGTGAGCACCGCAGCCGAATCCGAAACGGCGGGTGTAATGCCCGTAAAGTGGAACCAGTCTGCATCCTTGAAGATTTCGTCGAAGTCAAAATCTTTCTTGGTAGCCGTAGTAATCGAAGCGTGCGCTCTGTCGTAAACGACTTTCGAGGGTCTCATAGCAGCACCAGTTTCAAGGAAGTATATGCCCAGTCTTTCGCCGCATCTTGCGATATGGCAAGTTTCAACGCCGTACTTTCTTAAAGCCGCGACAGCGCATTCGCCGATTTCGTTATCGGGAACTGCCGTTACGAATTCAGCCTTGTGGCCGTAGTTGGCGCACGATACCGCTACGTTAGCTTCGCCGCCGCCGTAGTTGATATCAAACTCGTCGGCTTGAATAAACTTTTCGTTGTTGGGGGTTGAAAGGCGGAGCATTATCTCGCCCATAGTTACGATTTTTTTCATAAAACTTTTTCTCCTTATAATTGCTAACCGCGTATATACTTCGCAATACTGCGTTGCGCTACATTTTGCTCAGTCATTTACCATCTTTGTAAACTCCTATCGCAAAGCCTCGCGCTCCTTGTCTTGCTCGTATCTCCACGGTTGTTTAATTATTTATTTTTTATTTTTTGAGTACGAGGTGTACGGCAAAGCCGCCGAACTCGTGTTCTAAATAAGCCACGTTCATAACGCCGTCGGCGTTGAATTTTTGCGAGCCTTCCATTACCTTGTATCCGCGCTTTTCAAGCTGATACAGTGCACGCGTTACGGAATTTGTTGCAATTGCGATATGTCCGTGCGTGCCGTGGAAAGGCTTTTTCATCATTTCCATATAGGTTGATGCGAATACCGAGCTGTTGCCCACTTTCTTTTCAAAGCCGAACGCCGCTTCGAATTCGTCCGCAACGTTTTCCGCTTCTTTCTCGTTAGCACAGTTAAGACCGACGTGAACCATAGTGAAGCCGAGCATCTTATCCACAGCCGTACGGCAGAGCTTCGTTATACCCGCCCAGTCCTCGGCGTCTAAGAGTTTTGCGGGAACTATCCAGCTTCCGCCGCAGCAGACTATCTTGTTAAAGCCGAGATAGGTGTTGAGGTTTTCTTCCGTAACCCCGCCCGTAGGCATAAAGCGCATTGTGGAATAGGGTGCGCAGACCGACTTGATGTAGGGAAGTCCGCCCGCTTGCTCCGCGGGGAAGAATTTTACGAAATCGAGTCCTAATTCAAGCGCTTGTTCTATTTCACTTGCGGAAGAAACTCCGGGGGCGAAAGGCTCGCCCTTGTCAAGGCAGTGCTTGACGACTTTGGGGTTAAGTCCGGGGGCTACGCAGAATTTTGCGCCCGCCTTGTATGCCGCGTCGGCTTGTTCGCAAGTAAGCACGGTGCCCGCGCCCACAAGCATATCGGGATATGCCTTGGTCATACGGCGGATAACATCGTCCGCGCCCTTTGCCCTGAAAGTTACCTCGGCACAGTTGATACCGCCGTCGCGGAGAGCTTTGGCAAGCTTTTCCGCATTTTCAACCTTGTCAAGCTTGATTACGGGAACGATGCCGATATTCGAAAGCTCGTCCACGAGGGAATTGATTTTTTCTTTTACAGTCATAAATTACCTCTGTTTTTTGTATTAACATATTTTGGCAATTAACATTATATATATAATTGCGTTTAAAGTCTATTAAAAATACGGATATATTTATACATTTTTCGGATAAGCGTTCCGCTTAACCAATGTATCTTAATTTCTCATCCTTGACACGAACTATCCACTAATCAAACATAAAAAGCGGACGGCATTTGCCGTCCGCACTTATTATTTATACAGTTTATATTCTTTTAAAAGCTCGATATGGCGCACGATATCTTCGACGGTGCGCTCGGGCGTTTTTAATTTTTCTTCGAGTGCCGCAAGCTGATTTTCGATTTCTTCTTTGCGGGTTAGCGTACTGAGATAGGTCTGTTCTAAAATAATTTTCATTTCGTTTTTCCTCTTAATGCGGCGTCCACTATATTTCGTGGAGTTTAATTTCCGCATCCACTATATTTTGTAGTTTCATTCTAACACGGAAAATACGAAAAAAACAATGATTTTGTCGAATAAATTGTACGCTCGTCAAAAGTAGAACTTTTTCGACAAATTCCGACAAGCATTATGCTTGACTGTGTATCTTTATTACTCAACCTCGACACGAACAATCCGCAAATCAAACGAAAAGGCTTAATAATATGTGGCAACGACTTCTTCGGGGGGATCTGTCCGTTCGAGTTTAATTGCCGACAGCACGGGGCCTTGCGCGCGGTAAACAGAATTATATTCGTAACCTATCTTCGCGGTAACGGTAAGCCAGTCGCGCGTGGCAATATCGGACAGCAAATTGTTGCAGTTTACCGCAAAACCGTCGTAGGCGATATCCGCTTCACAGCACGTCATTATATGTCTGCCGAGGACGATATATCCCTTGGGCACCTTTTTTGAAACAGCAGCCATTCCTTTGAACTTGACGGTTTTATTGATATAGTTTTTCGTGTTCTCCGCCATATCGCGGTAGAACCACGCAAAATCTCTGTCCTCTATCTCGATTACGGGTGCGTTTATGTCGTAGGGAAGCGGGTCTTCGATTTCGTCAAATTCGGCTTTGCCCCCTACATATTCGTAAACTATATCGGGGCGACGCGAAATTCCGCGGACGATTTTGTGGAATTCTTCCTTTTGAAATTCGCCCTTAAAGCGGTTGAAAACTACCATCTGCGTCATCTGTATTTTGTCGAAAACAAGCTGGCGCATATTCGCGTTATAGTTTAAAAACGTGTTCGCATCAAAGAAGGTCATCATCTGATTAATGACCCAGCTTTCGGGCATTGCGTCGAAAAACTGTTGCAAAAGCCAAGTTCCGTTATATTCTACGATAACCCTTTGCGCCTTGTACTTTTCGGTGATTTTACTTAAATTTTCTTCAGTCAGCTCGGACGAGTTTTCAAGCGTTACTACCGCAAGATTTTTAATGCCGAACTTTTCGGGCGAATACTCTTCCTCGCCCTCCTCGCAGATTAAAAGAAGGGTGTTTTCGCCGGTTTCCATTCGCTTATCTTCAAGCGTTTCTTGTATAAACTTCGTCTTGCCCGATTCCAAAAAACCGAGAAAGAGATAAACTGATACTTCTTCCATAACCTTACGTTAACGACGTATCTTAACTACTTATCCGATACGCCGATTCTCCTCCCGTCAAACTTCAAAAAGCTCTTTTAATTCTTCTTCGTCTATCTTCGAACCGATTACGCACAGTCTGCCGGTATAAGCGGGACTGCCCTTGCGGATATCGATTTCGCCGGGGATATAGTCGAAGTGAAGCCAGCCGTCCGTGCCGGCAACGATACCCTTTGCGCGTAAGATAGTACCGAACCTAACCGCGTCCGAAAGCGCGGAGAGGTGAGCTTTGAGCTCGGCTTCGGTGAACTTTTTGCTCGTTTCAACGCCCCAGCTTGTGAACACTTCGTCCGCATGGTGATGGTGATGATCGTGGTGGTCATGGTCATGATGGTGGTGACCCTCGTGCTCATCCTCGTCGTGATGATGGTGACCGTGGCAACACTCATGTTCGTCTTCGTCGTGGTGGTGATGTCCGTGACAGCATTCGTGCCCCTCTTCGTCATGATGGTGATGATGGTGGCACTCACCGTCTTCATGGTCGTGATGGTGGTGACCGTGGCAGCACTCGTGCTCGTCATCGTTGTCGTGGTGATGGTGGTGGTGATGCTCTTCACCCAGCTTTTTAAGCTCGCTTTCAAGCGTTTCGGAATGCTCCATAGCAGAAAGAATTTCCTTGCCGTCAAGCTCCAACCAAGGGGTTGTGACTATGGTTGCGTTTGCGTTGTGTTCGCGCACAAGCTTAACCGCGGTTGCAAGCTTGTCCGCGCTTGTTACGTCTGCATGGCTGAACACTATGCACGCGGCGGTTTCAATCTGGTCGTTGAAAAACTCGCCGAAGTTCTTCATATACATTTTGCACTTGCCCGCGTCGACAACCGCAGTGAACGTATTGATTTTGCAGTCGGCAAGGTGCGCGCTTTCTACCGCGCGGATGACGTCGGAAAGCTTGCCCACGCCCGACGGTTCGATTAAAATGCGGTCGGGGTGATACTCGGCGTAAACCTTTTTCAAAGCTTCGGCAAAGTCGCCGACGAGCGAACAGCAGATACAGCCCGAATTGAGCTCGTTAATCTTAATGCCCGCGTCCTGCAAAAAGCCGCCGTCAATTCCGATTTCACCGAACTCGTTTTCGATTAAAACGAGCTTTTCGCCCGCGTAAGCTTCCTTTATAAGTTTTTTGATAAGCGTAGTTTTGCCCGCGCCGAGAAAACCCGAAAAAATATCGATTTTAGTCATTACATTACCTCTTTACTTTTTAATTAAATTATAAACAGAAAATCGCAATATCAACCATTGGTTTAACTATCGGTTTCTATGAACAAGCAGTACAACGCGAGTGCGCAAACCGCAAGGGCGCTTACAATGAAGTAAGTAACCGCAGCGGTGCGCAAACTCAACACAGTAATGCGAAGTTCAGGGGAAGCGACAAACTAAAAGCTCGCACAAGCGAGCTTTTCTGTTTAGTTATTAAACTTCGCGAACGCCGCCGTCCTCTTTATGTACGAGGATCTTTTTCTTGCCCGACACCTTTCTTACGTAGTCGATAGCTTCCTTCTGGGTGAAGAAAAGCTTTAACGCCTTTTCACCGCCGTCAAGTCTTACTTCCCACTTCTTGTCATAGCGTTTGGAAATGTGGTATATCTTTACGTCGTCTTCGTTTCCCGCACCGGCTTTCGCGGTTGCCGTTTTTGCTGCGGGCTTAGCTGCAGTTTTAGGTTGTTCTTTCTTTTCTGCTGTTGCAGCAGTCTTTGTTTCCTCATTTTTAGCCTTTGCCGTAGTCGACTTTGCCGCGGTTGTTTTCGCAGCAGCCTTGGGCTCTTCTTTCTTCGCGGTGGTTTTTGCCGCGGTTGTCTTTGTCGAAGCCGACTTCGTTTCAGTTGATTTCGTTGCAGTCGTCTTTTTTGCGGTTGTGGTTTTCTTCGCCGCGGGTTTCTTTACCGGCTCTTCCTCTACGAGCACGGGCTCGGGTTCTGCTACGGGCTCCGCTACGGGTTCGGGCTCTGCCGCGACCTCTTCGGTAACCTTTTCCTCTTTGACTTCCTCCGCCTTAACTTCTTCGGCGGGCATAGGCACGGGCTCTGCTGAGTTCTCTTTCGATTTATCGCCCTTCTTAACGCAAGCAACGATAATTATTGCCATAAGCAAGCATGCAATTCCGAGAATGATTGCAATCCACGCCCAGTTGGGTATAAGAAACATACTTTCTTTAAACCAGTCTAACATTTTTCACCTCTGTATTTTTATTTTTTATCAGTTTCTCGTTTTGGTACGGCTGACCGTTCCGCCGGTCAACACTATCATTTTAACTGCCGAAGGGGAGAAATCGTCCGCTTCAACGTTCAGCGCCTTGTCCAAAGTTCCGCGTGCAAGCACCTTGATATAGGTTGCTTTTTTATTAACGGAAGGTACGCGCTTTTTAATTTCTTCGATAGTAACGTCGTCGCCCGCATTGAAATATCTGCTAAGCGTATCGATATTGACAATATCCTTTTTGGTTTTATCGGAATATCTTTCACTCTCTTGAATAAAGGTTTCGGCAACCTCGTCGGCGATTTCCTCGTCCGCTTCGACTACCGTTATGCTTTCAACGACTTCGGGATACTGTACTTCTTCCGCAGTCTCTTCTACAACCTCTTCTTCAACCTCGGCGGGTTGCTCATCGGCAACTTCTTCAACGACCTCTTCGATAGGTTCTTCGACGATTTCTTCTACAACTTCTTCGGCAACTTCTTCCGCCGCCTCTTCAACGGTAGCGACTTCGGAATAGTCGGCTTCCGCAGTAAGTTGTTCATACCTCTCTTCGGAAATTTCGATTAAGCCCTCTTCCGCGCCTTGAGCGTTTTCTTCAAATTTCAGAAGTTTGACAAGCTTACGCTCGATAAGCGGTTCAAGCTCCTCGTAAGGGTATCTTGCGACGTAATCTTCCGTCGGGGTGTCGCCCGCCGCAAGTCCGTTTTCCGCCATTAACGCGGAGATAAGGTCCTTCGAATATTTGCAGCGTCTGTCGTTTTTGATTTTGTAAAGCGAGGGAACGCTTGCGTTATTTGCAACCGACGAAACGTCGTTGATTTTGTATTTGGTGCCGTCATATGCCTTGGGGTCGAGCGCCAGATACAGACCGAGCGTTTTGCCGCGCATAGAAATTTTCGCAAGCAGTTTTCTGCCGAGCTTGAAGGTTTCGTATCTCCAGCTTGTACGCGTTTTTACTTTATAGCGCAAAAGCTCGTTTTTGATTTCGCCGTAATAGCTTTTAATTTTGTCGTCCGACTGAATAAGCTTTGCCGTAAAGCTGCGGTTGTACCTTACACGTATAAACACCTTGCCGTCGGCTTTAACCGCAACCGGTCTCTCCGCTACGGGTTTAACCTCGGCGGGCGCATTCTGCGCAACTTCTTCCTTCGGTTCTTCAGCTATAGGTTGAACTTCGGCCTCGGGTTGCGCCGCGATAGGCTGCTCAACAGTCTGAACCTCGGGTTCCGTCCGAACTTCTACCTCGGGCTGAGCTACGGGTTCGGGCTGCACATCTTCTACGGGTTGAACAACTTCTTCCTTAATGTCAACCGCTTCGGGGACGACTTCAGTCTTAACTTCCGCCGTCTTATTTTTCTTGCGTTTAAACAATTTGAAAAAACACATAAATTATCGCCTCCTTTGTAAGTTTGAAAGGAAAGGAACATAATTTCCCATATTATTTTAATTATTTTATCACATTTTTTTTGCAAGGTCAACCGTGGCGCAACAAAAAAAACCGACCGCCGTCGGTTTTTTTATACAAATTTTTACCAAACCGTTATAAATTTTGCAGAGCCTTTTTAAGCCTTGCAAGTCCGTCCGCAATCGTCTTGCGGGGACAAGCCACGTTCATACGCAGAAATCCGCGTCCGCTTTCGCCGTATTCGGCGCCGTCGCAAAGATATAATCCCGTGCTTTTGCGTATGGTTTCCGCCAGCATATCCGCGTTTGAATACGCATTGCAGTCCAGCCACACGAGATACGTCGCTTCCGACGGAACGACCTTAATTTTAGGCAAGTTTGCTTGGATAAAATCCTTAACGGCTTTCTTATTGTCCGAGATATATTTGCGCAGTTCGTCAAGCCATTCACCGCCCTCGTTAAACGCCGCAACCGTTGCGCATACCGCGAACGTGTTGGGCTCGGCGACCTCGTCGGTATTTAGCGCGCGGTTGACTTTATTGAACAGTCCCTCGTTTTCGGTGAACACCGCGGCGCTTTGAAGCCCCGCAAGGTTAAACGCTTTACTTGCCGATATGCAGGTTACGCTGATTTCGGCGCACTCTTCGGACGCCGAAGCAAAGGGGGTATATCCCCTTTCGGGCTCGGTTATGTCGCAGTGAATTTCATCCGACAGAACGTTTACGTGATGCTTTTTGCAAAGGCTTCCGATGCGCGCAAGCGTCTCCCTATCCCATATCTTTCCCACGGGGTTATGCGGGTTGCAAAGTATCATTAACGTGGTTTCGGGCTCGGCAAGCTTTTTTTCTAAATCGTCCCAGTCTATGCCGTAGCTTTCGCCGTCGTAGCTGAGGGGCGCTTCCAAAACGCGTCTGCCGTTATTTACTATCGAATTAAAGAAAATGTTGTATACGGGCGTTTGCACAACGACGTATTCGTGAGGAGTGGTAAGCTTTCTGACAAGCGAAGAAATTGCGGGCACAACTCCCGTGCAGAAAATGAGTTTGTCCGCGGGTATAGCGTAGCCATGCCGTTTTTTCCACCAGCCCACAATACTTTTATTCCATTCTTCGGGTACGATATTGTAACCGTAAACACCGTGCTCGGCGCGCTTTTTTATGGCGTCGATTACGGCGGGCGCCGTGCAGAAATCCATATCCGCAACCCACATGGGAAGCTCGTTTTCCGCGATATCCCATTTGAGGGAAGCCGTATTTCTTCTGTCGGTTATTTTGTCAAAATTATATTTCATTCTTTCCCCGTATAATTATTTTTGTTTTGCCGACGTCGACCTTATCCTTTTCCAAGATAAGCTCCTTTATTCCGTCGCACACTATGACCCCGCTAAGGGGATTTTTAACGCTGTCTATCTCGCCTACTATATCCGCGTCGATGTCCTTGCAGTACTCAAAGGAAAGGGTAGTGTTGTTGAGTCTGCAATTTACAAGCTTTAAATTTTCTATGTAACAAAAGCCTTGCAAGCTTTCTATTTCACAGTCGATAAGCGTAACGTTTTTGCTGTTCCAGCCGAAGTATTCCCCGCTGATTTTAGACTTTATTACGGTCACGTTTTCGCAGTTCCAGAACGCGTCCTTCGTTTCGAGAACCGAATTGCGGATAGTAACGTTCTTTGCGCCGTCAAAGCCGTAGTCGCCGTGCAATATGAGCTTGTCAACCGTAATATCCGTGCAGTTCATTGCAAAGTAGTTGCCGGAAACCTCCACGTTTTTTAAGGTGACTTTTTCACATTGCCACAACGTTTCCTGGGCGTTTGGCATATCGCAGTTTTCTATCGTGAGATTTTTACATCTGCGAAAATTTTTGGGAGCGTTTATCGGGGTGTTTTTTAAAGTAATATTTTCCGTATACCATACGCCCGCCCGCGCGGTTTCCGTCCAAAGACAACCTTCAACCTCGATATTTTTCGAATACCACAGCGGATATTTCCAGCCGAAAGTACAGTCGTTAAGTTTTATGTCCGCACTCTCTTTAAGGGGCGATTCGCCGTCGTCGAACAAGCAGCCGGCAAATATCAAGTCTTTGCCTTGGAATACCGCCCTTTCGCCCGTGAAGTGCTGTTTTGAAATTTTCTTTGCCATAGCTTCCTCTTACCGTTATTTCGTGCCGAACAGTCTGTCGCCCGCATCGCCTAAACCCGGGCGGATATAGCCGTTTTTATCCAACTCTCTGTCGAGTGCGGAAAGGTAAATTTTTACGTCGGGGTGGGCGGTTGCCACTTTTTCCACACCTTCGGGGGCGCCGACGATCGCCAAGAACCTAATATCCTTGCAGCCGCGCTTTTTCAGTGCGTTGAGCGCATCATCCGCCGAGCCGCCCGTCGCAAGCATAGGGTCGACGAGAATAACCGTTTTATCCTCTATACCCTCGGGTAATTTGCAATAATATTCGTTGGGCGTAAGGGTCTTTTCGTCGCGGGATATTCCTATATGCCCCACGCAAGCCGTGGGCAGAATATCGAGTACGCCGTCAACCATTCCGAGACCCGCGCGCAGTATCGCGACCACGGCAATACTTTTTTCCTTTATCCTATGCTGCACCGTTTTTTCAAGCGGAGTTTCCACCTCTTTAGGAACGAGATTTATATCCCGCATACTCTCGCAGGTCATTATTGCGGTAATCTCGCCGATAAGTTCGCGGAACTTTTTCGTTTCCGTACTGCTATCGCGGGCAACCGCAAGTTTATGTTTTATGAGCGCATGCTCTAAAACGAATACGTTACTTAGCTTTCTCATCATTTTCCCTTATAACACGATTATATTTGTCTACTTTCGTGACAGCAGAAATAAATTATCTGCTTATTTTTTGCAAGTTCTTTTAAAAGCACTTCCGCGCGCTTCATATGCTCGCCGTCGAGGTGAACGAACGGATCGTCCATAATTATGAACGGCTTTTCGCCCTTGTACATATTGTCAATAAGCGCAAGCCTTAAACACAGCGCGCAAAGGCTTTTCTGCCCCGCGCTGAGGTGCGTGTCGCTTCTCAGCTCGCCGCCGCGCTCGAAGCGGACTTTGAAATCTTTATCGAACGCCACCCTTTCACCGAGCACGGTTTCCAAAAGACCGCTGTAATTTAAAAAGCTGTTTTTGACCGGGGATACGTATCTGTCTTTGAGGTTCTGCTCCGCTTGTTCCAAAAGATATAAAGTCTTGACTAAAATGTCGTATTTCTTTTTGAGTGCGGCCTCTTCTTCCAAAGCCGTTTCAAGCTCTTCGCGAAGCTCGGCAAGTCTTTCAACCGCGGCTTCGTCGTCGGCTATATCCCTATCCAAAAGACTGAGCTCTTCGCGCTTTCTTGAAAGCTCGGCGTCTATGCTTTGAGTATCCTCTTCACCGGCGGGGCGCTCTTCCAAACCGTTTTCCGCCTTGTAATCCGCCGCCCTCTTTTCAAGCCTTTCTATATTTGCAATAAGTCTGTCGGCCTCGGCGCTGTCGCGCTCGATTTCGTTTGCAAGCTCACTGAGGTTTGCGCGCGGTGCTATCGAATACTTTGAAAGTATATTTTGTATTGCGTGCGTGTATTCTTCTATTTCGGTTTTGCCCGCGTCCGAACGCTTTATAGTATCCTCTTTTTCCGCGTTGAGCGCGGTATATTCCGTCGCCAACGCGCCGAGGCGGGTCAAGTCCGCCTGAATGTTTTCACCGTCAAAATCATATCTTGCAAGGAAAGCCAAAACCCGCGCCTTATGCCCGTCCGCTTCCGCTCTCTTTTCCGACAAAAGCGTTTCATACTTTGCGCGTTCCTCAACGCTTGAATTGTATATTTCCAAATCGCGGGTTAGGTTGTTGAAATCAACCTCGATACCGCCGTCCGAATAGTAGCCGCAACGCGCAAGGAAACTCCTTATTTCATTTTCAAGCCCGCTGCTTTCCGCGGTGGGCACAACCTTCATACTGTTTATCTGACCGGTAAAATACGTAAATATTCCCGCAAGCGCCAGAACGCCGCCCACACCCAGAAGTATACCGCCGTAAAGCATCTTCTGCATAAACATCATAGCCGCGCCCGCGCCGAGTGCCACAACAGCGACAACTGCCAGAACCAACGCGATTTTTTTGCTAACCGATGCGCGGGGTGCTTGATTATTTTTCTTTTCGCGCAAGGATATGAGCTTGTCACTGTACTTTTTAACTTCTTCCGCTTCGGGCACGCCCATGGGGAATTTATTTGCCCCGCCGCCCTTGACTAAGCTTTCGTAATTGGAAATTTCCGCTTCCAGCCTTATGATTTCCGCAGCGGTCTCGTTTGCGGAATTAATT
>CAMWLA010000002.1 GCA_947174975.1 uncultured Clostridia bacterium
GCGCTCATTAAAGCGCAGATGGAAGCAGAGTTTGCAAAACAGCAAGCCAAGAGCGAAATCGATCGCGCTAAGGCAGACGCGGAAATCGCACGCTTAAAGCAAGAAATCGAAGAAGCTAAACGCAGAGTAGACCCCTCAAAGGCTCAAGCGGACAGCAGCGAACTTATAAAAGCAAAGGTAGATGCCGAACTTGCAGTAGCACGCGCACAAATGGAAATGGAGCGCGTAAAGGCGCAAGCGCAAGCTGAAATCGAAAAGGTTAAGGCTGAAGCGGAAATTTCAAGGCTTAAAGCTCAAGCAATGGGTTCTAAGGGCACTGATTCGGGTTCCGATGCAGACGTTATCAGAGCAAGAGTCGAAGCAGAGCTTGCTACGGCCCGCGCTCAGATGGAAGCAGAACGCGCTAAGGCTAAAGCTCAAGCCGAGATTGACAAGGTCAGAGCGGAAGCCGAAATTGCAAAAATGCGCGCAGACGCATACGTTTCCGGCAACGGTATGGGCTTGGATCCCAAAGAACAGCCCAACAGCGACGACGCCGTAAAGAAAATGGTTGAAGCCGAGCTTGCAAAAGCCCGTGCGGATATGGAAGCGGAGCGTATCAAAGCTAAATCCGAAGCTGAAATCGAAATGGCTAAGGCTCAGGCGGAAATCAGCCGTCTTAAAGCCCAGGTTGCTTCTCATCCCGAAGTTAACAAAAACGCTAACAGCGATTTAATCAAAGAAAAAGTCGAACTCGAACTTTCCAAGGCACGTGCTGAGCTTGAAGCAGAGCGCATGAAGATGAAGGCTCAGCAAGAAATCGACAAGGCTCATTCCGAGGCGGAAATTGCCCGCATGAAAGCACAGCTTATGCCCGTGCAACAGCCCTACGGAATGGCTCCTTACGGACAGCCGTTCAATCCTTACGGACAGCCGTTCAATCCTTACGGACAGCCGATGCAAGGCATGCCTCAGCAATCGGATAGCGCGCTTGCAATGATGAAAATGGAAATAGAGATGGAAAAAATGCGTTCCGACCAGCGCGTTCAGCAAGAAGCTCACCGCGCAAGCCAGGAAATCGCAGCCATCAAGTTCCAGGCAGCGCAAGAAGCTTCGGCTATGAAAATGGCTAACGAGCTTATGAAGATGCGTTCCGACCAGACTAATCAGCAAAATCCTTACGGACAGCAGCCCTACGCTCAGAACGGCGGTATGCACCAGTTGCCCCCCACGGTTCAGCCGATAATAATCAACACGGCCGATCAGCAAGCACCCAAAAAGGTGATTGACGTGGACGCACAGCAGTACCGTCAGCCCGCGCAACCCGCGCAGCCGAACGTACCGCCCGATTCCGTAATGACCAGCACGACCACCACGACGACCCGCGTTGAACCTCAGAAAAACGCGTCTCACCGTGATTCGGGTAACGGCTTCTACGACGTAGACGGCTTCTACGACGCATATAGCGGTAACTTCAACCCCAATAAATAATCAAACGCAAATTTTGCGCCCGAGCATTACCAAATGCCCGGGCGCATTGCTTTACAAAAATATATAGTTAAATAAGTAAAATGACCTTAAAACGGCAGATGCGAATATAATATTAAGGTAAAAGAATATTAAAAATTAGGCATTCAAACGGCGGGCGAGGGGCAAATTAGGCAAAAAAGGCAAAAAAAGGCAGCCCGGATTTGCGCTAAAAGCAAGAAAAAACCATAATTATGCCGAAAGATTATTGACAGAATACAATTTATTATGTTAAAATAATGAATGCTAAAAAGGAAATTGGGGTTTTGCACCCCCGAACAAGAAAAACTATTATTTTGGGAGTACGTTATGAAAATTACGGGTACTAAAAAATTATTAATATTATTCTTCGCGCTTACTTGCTTGCTTGCATCGGCGCTGGGCGTTGTTATAACACGCTCATCCGCAAGCAAAGGCGTCGCATACGCTGAAACTGCAGTTTCGGCACCAGACGTTGAAGAAGTGACGGAGGAGATCGCAGAACTCGAGGCTGAAGAAGCTTCAAAGGAGGATACGTTCTTCGAGGAAGAATACGACGCGCGTTACGACGAGGACGTCATCCGCAAGGTTGCGGAGCTTCTCGGCCGTAAGTACGAGGCTATAAATTTATATTGCCACGCCAACGAGATTGACGCGCGCGAGCTTTTGGCGCTCCTTTTAGAGGATGAAGCGAAAAAGGCAGCTGAGCCCGCTGAGCCTTCTTTCAGTGTATACGTCGGACATGAAACGACGGGTGAAGAGTACGTTTCGCCCGAAGGTACTTCAAACTACTCTGAAGATGAGGCTTGGCCTCCGTTTGAAGAAGAAGAGAAAACAAATGCCGATGCAATTATTTCGGATCTTATCGATTTCCAGATAGCTTATACGGACGGCGAAATCACCCTTCCCGAAGGCTCGGAAGATAACGATTGGTACATAGCTCCCGACGACTTGACTACATACGCCACGACATATTATTTCATGGGCTATAACTTCAGTACTGCGGCAAGCCAGATGGGTTGGAGCTTCTCTTCGACTCAGCTTAGAAATGCGAGGACTATTCATCATCCGGAGACAGCTGATCGGTTAGGTGGTAACTGGTCTTCGTTGTATTGGCAGTATGATCTTGAACTCGCTCCCGGCGAAACGTATACAATAACAAGACCTTCGGCTAACGTCACTTATAACACCGGTGCTGCATATGGCGCGAACGATCACTGGGCATACGTTCTCAGCTACGGTTGGAGAAGCGAACCGAGTTGTAAATACGTTATAGACGGAGACGCTCCTTCGGGAACAGTATTTTATGTCGGGTCTACAATTTCCAATAATGGCAATGATAATAATCAGTATTATGGATGGCAAGCATATTATAGTTGGTATGCTGCTGACGCTAATCGTACATATAGAAATGGAGTTGCAGACAATAACGGCGCGTTCAATAACTATGCAACCAGATGCGCAAAGCAGATCAGTTTTAAATTTGTCGTAAAACGTACGGCTCCCGTTGCGCCGGAATTAGTTGACGATACGGCAACGAACGGCGGAGCTGTAAATCTTAGTACTAAAACAAAAACCGCTTACTATGAAGGTAGTCCCGTAGTTATTACAATGTCTCACGACTTCGGTGCGGGCATTATCGGTTATACTTACGACGACACCGTAACGTTGAAATCGCGTTCACAGCACGGTATGGATAACGGCGGTACGGCTTCCCCTACTTCACAGCTTAACGGTAAAAATATAGAATTCCAATGCTCAACTGCGGGAACTCACGTTATAAAAATAAAGCTACTGCAACCAACGGTAACGCAAATATCGTGGCCGAGCGTGAACAATACGCCAAATAGTATGACTGCGGGTACCATGGTTCCCACCCGAATGAACTGGAAGGACAGCTCCGGAAATGCAATGTCCGTAACGGAAATATCCTTTACGCTAAAGATAGAGCTACAGAGTACTACCAAGCCGACTATGGTGAGGGACGACGGCGTTGACGGTTACGGGCAAACCAAAACTGTCAACTATACGGGGGGCGAACAGAAGATATCGTTCAGAAATGCCGACCCCGACTTTGTGGGATGGTCGTCAAACGGTCTTGTTCAAGATTCGTGGGATCCCACGACCAAAGTGCTCGTATTAAAGCAGACCGAGCGCGGAACTTACACTATAAACCTTTATCTTAAGAACCCCGCGGGCGTAGTCTGGGACGGCGACGGCTCGACCGATACTTTGCAGTTTAACTTCTTTATAAAGGAAATGCTTATCGAAAGACCGACGATGGTCGGGTCTACGTCCTACAACAAGACTGTAAAATATAGCGGCGGTGAGCAATATCTAAAAGTTGCACCGGCTGATGTGGATCAGTTAGTTATAATAGCCGCCGGTATTAAGTACGACCCCGCCGACGAGGACGGCGACGGGGTGAACGAGACTATCGTCTTTAAGATGACGGATGCCGGTACGGTTTATATTAAGCTTTCGCCCGCCGAAGGCTACATCTGGAGCGATAAAAAAAGTGATACAATAACGTTCACTTTCACGATAGAGGCCGTTGAGGTTTCCGTACCCAAGCTTTTGGGTGGCGGAACTACGAAGACTGTAACCTTCAACCCCGAGAAAGATTGGGCTGCAGAGCTTGTAATTTTAGATATTCCGAGGGATGCAATAGCAGTTACTACGGCGTTGCAGTTCAATAGAGACGCCGACTGGCTTCCCAAGGACGTATACAACGGAACGGTTGCAATCGAAGATATGGCAAGCCAAGGCTATACCGAATACGATTACGACGTATTAAAGCTTTATGCGTCAAACGCCAACACCTATCCCGTTCAGTTTTCACTCACAAGCACCAACTACCGTTGGCCCGACGGCGCAAAGGTTCCGACGTTCTATCTGACAATCAACAGATATGCGCTTCAGACGCCGAAGATCTCCGATTACGAGTATACCAATAATAGGGATAAGATCGAAGGCTCAACTAAGACCATATATTATAACACCGACAGCACATCCGGTAATTATACGGATAATGCTGACAAATACTTCAAATTATATGCGGGCGGATTTACTTCCAACAAACAGGTTACCATAAGGTATTCTATGGAAGGACTCCGTGAAGAATGGCCCGATGAAACTGCGCCTAACCTCACGCTGTGGGGCACTACGCTTGGCGGAGCTTCTGGACCCGCGGGCAACTACATAATTTATATCACGCCTACCAGCAATTACATTTGGGATACCGGCAATGATGATATGTACACATTTAAGTTCGTCATTACGCCCATTTATCGCGACCAGCTGAGAATGTACGTTCAGCAAGGTGCTGGCAGTGCATGGGTAGTCGACGGCGGCGATAGAACGGGTTCGGCAGATTACGACGGAACGGAAAAATTCTTCCGTATCGGTACGCCGGACAGCGCTTCCCAGTTCTTCTACGACTCGGAAGCAACGTATCAGCTTGTAAACCAGGCGCATGAACCCACTTCCAGCTTCGGCGGCTTTACGATGGGTGTCAAAAACGACTACCCCGACCTTGACGGTAAAAAGCCTTCCGTATTGATGTGCAGTGCGATTGAAGCTGGTGTTTATATCGTTAGATTACAACTTCGTAACACTAACTACGCTTGGCGTGACGGTTCCGGTGTAGATATATTCTATACCTTTACCATAAAGGCTCAGTCTATAAAGGACCCCATAATTCTTCCTCAAGAATGTTCGGGTCACGATCTTAAAACTTACGATACTTATATTCACTGCGGATATAACGGATTTGCGGCACAGCTCGTAATCGGGCTCAGCGACGTTAAAAACAGCAACGGCGAATCAATTGTCAAAGTATTCACCAACGCTTCGGGTACGGACGTTGACGAAGACGGTAATGACGCGCTTAAACTTCTCAGCTGGGGCGAAGGTACCCAGGAGGATATCGGCAGACTTATACTTTCCGCTGTTGTAGTCGGCGATCATAAAGTATTACTTATGATCGAAGACACCAACTTTAGATGGGAAACCGATTGCGAGTATTACGAATTCGAACTCAGAATCGACTATGCGGAAGTTGACGACGTCGTATTCAATTACGGCTTGCCTGACGATATGACGGAAATCGGCGGAAACGGCGAAAGATGGGAAGAGGAATTTAACCCCGAGGCCAGCCATTTCATAACCGTTACGAGATCCTCAGACGAGTTCAAGGGTACTGCATTCAATTCGCAGTTCAGAGTTGAAGTCAGCTGTGTAGACTCTGCTTATGCAGAAAGGCAAATCATCACGAACGACGATAACTTCGTAATCGAGTTCTACGATGCAAATATTTACTATATCAGTATTTATCTTACCTCTAACTATCGTTGGAGATCTAACCACAGATCGGATACCGCGGTTCAGCTGACGTTCCAGCTGTATGCGAAATTCGTTGCGTTGCCTCAGATTGCCGATAACGAAGCGAACGCGTCGGTAAATAATTCCACGCGCACGAAGACGGTAACTTACGATACCGGCAAATCGCAGAATATTACGCTTATTTTCGGAAACGACTATAAAGCGTATGCTGTGGATGAATCGCAGATTCAGCCGCTCGGTGCGCTTAAACAAGACAAAACGGTAGTTATAAGCCAGTCCAAGATGGTAAGGTACACCGCAGTAAATGCGGGTTCGTACGTGCTTGCCTTGACGCTTTCCAACACGAACAACTATGCGTGGGCGTCCGGCGACGATACCGTATTCTATACGCTTAAAATCGAACAGCGTGCAATTCCCGTTCCCGACGCGTTCTATATCGATGCGGACGACCTCAATAAGTTACATGAGGACTACGCAGATATCAAGAGCGGAGTGAAGGGCGAGCAAATTCTTGAAGTGGCGGGAGAGTACAAGAAAGAAGTAATCTACGACGCGGATTTAAACTACATTTATCTGTTCGGTTACGCTATCGAAAACAAAGAGGTAACCGTTGAAGTTACTCCTTTGAACCCCGACAACGTAAACGGTAAGGACCAAGGCTACGTATCCGTCGGCGGTGAAACCAAGGGCTACTACGTCTTTGCTAAGACGGTAAACGTCTATACAATTTCAGTTAAGTTTAACCTTAACACGGAATTCGGCAAGCCTAACTGCCACTGGGCGGGCGTTTCCGCGGGTATCGATACCGATCCGAGAGATTATATTCTCGTAATCACCAAGAAGGGGCTCGATCTTCCCGAAATCGTCGGTGCACCTCAAGCTTGGACGGACAACAAAATCAGCAAGCACTTCACGTATGACGGCGCTGCTACGGGTCCCTCGATAGACGTTACCAACTGTCTTTCGTCAACCGATTCAAGGCCGTTCATGCACTACGATTACGATACGTCAAGAACGGGTTACACCCTTGACAATTCGACGCATATACTTACGTTTAGCATATTAAAGACCGCGAACGTAGGCGTTGACTACACGTTGACTATATCGCTTGACGAGGCTAACGAGTACTGGAATACGGGCGTTCCGGGCGATATGTCCGACGTTGACGACAAGTATGTATCTATAATTATAGATAAGAAGGAAATAAACAAACCTACGGTCGTAGACACCGGCGACGGCGTCGTTGGCAAGGTAGTTTACGACGATCAGAATCTTCCCGATATACTCTGGAAATCCGTTATTTATAACGCAAGCGTATGGACGGATGAATTAAGAGTTACCGGTTTCGACAGCAAGTGGATGACTTGGAAGCCTTCCGACTTTGCAACTACGAGAGAGGACACTAACGGCGATCTTCTGTTATCTACGACAAGAAGCGACGTGGGTACCTACTCGGTAATTGTAACGCTTAGGGATACTACCAACTTCAAATGGGCGTCTACGGCGGACGATTCCGACGACAGACTTCTCAGCCTTATTGTCGAACCCAAGAAAATCGCTAAACCCTCAATTGTAATAAGTGACAGCAGTCTTGACCCTACCGACGGCACGATTACTTCGTCTGCGGGCAACACGACTTATGACACGGCTACTTCGATTTACATTAGGGATTACGTAAACACCACTAACCTTAACGACCCGAAGGGCGTTGTACAGAAGATAGTTATTGAGAACTTCCTCTTCAACGATCCCGACGGCACAATGAAAGTTACTACGGTTTCCACGGATAAATTCTCTGACAGCGAAGACGATACTACCAACGAATTGCTTATTTACAAAGCTGTCAATGCTGGCACGTATAAGCTTAAATTCTCGCTTACGGGCAACGTTGCGTGGGACGACGGTACCGGCACGGACGATTACTTCATCACGCTTACTATATCTAAGCGCGAGTATAAGCCGCTTACGATCGACGATCCGGGTGCGCTTCTGCCTATTCCCGAAATTACAGTTTCGGCAGACGGACTCACGAAGACGCTTACCTACAACTTCAAAGCCCAGCAGATGGTAATAAACGACTACGACGTCAATATTATGAAATGGGACGGCACCACGCCCGATCCTACTACGGGCAAAGCGCTTGAAGATAAGGGCACGGCGGTTGTCGGCACTATGACGACGTACACGTTTGAGGCAACAGACGCGGGTACGTACACTGCAACGTTCAGTTTGAGAAACTTCAGAAACGAATGCTGGACGGGTATCACGGATTCCAATATTACTTTCACGTTTAAAATTGAAAAACTTGCAATTGCAATTCCCGAAATCGACACGAGCGTAGATTTCTTGCTTAACGGCGAAACCGCTACGAATACGGAATTCAAGGTTACTTACGATACGTTAAGACACTCGGTTCTTGCACTCAACGTTCTCGACGAAAATTACATGACTTTCGCAATGGGCGGAGATTACAACGACACCGTGTCGGATACGTTCCAAGTGAGCGACAGAGTTGACAGATCGTTCACCGGCACCGACCCCGGTCCGTACACGTATAATAGCGTTTCGCAAGTATTCGGTACTACGAAGCGCGACGGAGAATTCCAGAATACTTCGATTACTACCGGCAGCGACGTTGACAGAGTAAACTTCATTCTCTTACAAGCGACCGAACCCGGTACTTACGACGTAGTGTTCACTCTCGTTGATACGCTGAATATCGAGTGGGATGACAGCACAGTCGCAAACAAGAAGGTAACCTTCAAAATCGAAAAGGTTAAGCTTACTTCGCCTACTTATAAGGTGGGTGCGGCAAACAGCCAGACCTACGAAGGTAAACCCTTGAAGTTCTACGTTGCAAACGCAAACAACAACGTTGCAACTCTCGGCGCGGTACCCGCATTCTACTACGAAACCGCATCGTACAGCTGCACAACCGAACAATCTAACAAAATTGAGCTTGTAAGCTGGTACGGAAGCGAACTTATCGTTCAAGCTACGAACTACGGTACTTATGAAGTTAAAGTATATAGAAATACCAAGTACGTAGATTGGACCGATATAACCACTCCAGTAAAGACGTTTACTTTCTACATCACTCAAGCGGAAATCGTTCCCGAAATCACTTACGGCGATGCGATATTCGCGACGGGCGTTGGCGGTCCTATCGGTACGTCAGACTCTTACACCAACGGACTTCTTGCCACGGGCGGAACTGCGTGGGCGAAGAGCAGAACTGTTACCGCAACCGTTAAACTGCCCAAATTGAGCGTAAAAGCTGCCACTGGCGAGCTTGACGTTGACGGACTTCAGATAGAAATCTATTATTTCAACACCGGCAAGCCTACGCAGAAGCTTCATTCGGATTCTACAAAACTCGTATTTGCTCCTCCTTCGGATATAATTGACGCTACTACAATTTCCGGTCTTGTTGCGGGCGATCCCACAGACGGAATAAAGGTATCGACTGCGGATCCTAACTGGAGTATAGAGCTTACGGCGGCAAACGAATATAATCTCTACTATAAGTATCAGATTATTGCCGACGCAGATCCTACGTTCAATAACGGTGACGGCACTCTCAAGAAGGGTACCTATAAGATTTGTGTAGAACAGAATAACGTCAGCAACAGCTACACAGTAAGAAAGGTAGATAAACCGTTTACTATCGAAGCGGATCCCGCACCGTTCAGCACCTCGAATACGGAAGTTAATATTATCTGGGAAGTTTACAAGGCAAGCGCTCCCACTACCGTACACGCAACTTACGTGCTTGCGGGCGCAACGTATACTAATTGGTATAAGACGGGCGCAGCGGGCGAAATGATGCCTACGGACGCAATCGAGCTTCCTTACCTTGAAAACGATTCGTATTTCTTCAAGGTGAATTTCGACGCTACGGGCTTGCAAGGTCCCAATACCTTGATACTGCCGGCAACCAACTTTATGGATGCGCTGGACAGATGGGAAGTTAAGTGGGACGGCGTTTACGGCGGAACTTCGAGCGCAAGGTATGCTTCCAAGATTGGCACGACGCCTACACCTTACGAAGTAAGCATTACTTTAAAGGCGAAGGATCCCGACGCGTTCAGCTTCACGGATACTACTTTCAAATTCTTCTATCACATCACTCCAATACTTTATGACCTCAAGGGCATAGAGTGGGATTATGACGGTACGCCTTTCGTATACGACGGCACGGCGCACACGGTTAAGCTTAAAAATCTTCCCGCGGGTCTGTCTGTAGCTTCTTACGACGTAACCGGCCATGACAGAAACGTACAGATTTACGCTAAATCGGTTGCAGACCACGGCACGGGCGAGTATTACGAAACGCACGTAGAATTTACAACCTCCAATAAGAACTACGTCATCCCCGTAGAGGGCGACAATGCTACTTATACCGACACAAGCCCCGCCGGCAGCGGTTTCGAGTGGTACGTTCGTTGGGAGATTGAAAAGGCTACCATCAACGTCGTTTGGGATAACAAACTGAACGAGGACGGCACGTCATCGGCATACATTCCCAGGCTTAAATACGACAGCAACAAGGTCAACTATACCTACTTTATGGACGACGGCAGCGGTAGTGTCAACCACACCAACTGGCCTGCGGTTACCTCGTTCGCGCACAGCGGTACCGTTGATTTCAAGGTTGTTGCAACGCTTAAAACCAACGCTGACGATCCTGCACTCGATTACGACAATAACTATAAGTTTGATACGGATAATTTCCTTATCTTCCCCTTAGGTCCTTCGATGCAGATAAGCGTTGACCTATTCGTAGGAAATATAAAGGATGACGGCACTCCCGATATTCCTTCGTTCAAGCAGATTACTTTCGGCGATACTCCCGACGAGGCAACGAATGTAAATACGGTTATTTACAACGAAAAACCGTTTGAAATTTACCTTCAGCCCGAAGGCACGACCGACACTACGGGCGTTGCAACGGCGCTTAACGGCGTACCTACAAAACCCGGCACGAGCGATCCTACGATTGATATCTGGAACAATATCGTAATTACCTATTACAGCACCGTAAATAAATTCAGACCCATTTCGGCTCCTACCGACCCCGGACACTATATCGTTAAACTTCAGTTTAAGAATCTGCCCGACGACGGTAACTCTTACGAGCTGGCAATGACCGAATTCTATTTTGACATTGTAAAAGGTACGATAGACCCCGACACTTATTACTGGCGCTATACGCACACGGATAAGGACGGTAAGTCGTACGAAGCAAGATACGACTTCGTCAATGAAGCTTGGTATATTCACCATACCAGCGATTCTATTGACAACGGCGACGGAACTTGGTCAGATCCCGCCGGTTTGCCGGTTCCCGAAATCGGACAGCAGATCACTGAATTCGTGTTCGATTCAAGGACTCATACCGTTGAACTGTTCAGCGAAAACACGTCGATACTCGACGCCCGCACAAAGGGCGCAAACGGTACGCGTGCGGGTGATTACAAATCTACCGTTTCGTTCAGCTACAACGGCAAGCTGTGGAATGCGCCTTCTATCCCCACAACCTTCGAGTGGACTATTGAAAAAGCAACTATTTCACTTGCAGACGTTAAGTGGACGGATTCAACAGGGTTCGTTTACACCGTAAGCGGTGGAGAAGTTAAGACATTTACTATGACGGTTACGGGAATAGATCCCTTACTGTTAAGCTTTATCAGCTACGTAACCAAGGACGCAAGCGGCGAAGTAGTCAAGGATTCTGACGGAAAGCCTACAAACACGCTGTCAAATGCGGGTTCGTATACTACCGAATTAATTATCGACGAAGGCTTCGATGCGGCAAATCCCGACTATAAGCTCGGCGACGATTGGCCCGCAAGCGTTCTCAACCCCATGCCTTGGACGATTGCAAGGCGCGAAATAGTAGTTCCTTCCGGTAACGGAAAGTGGACGGAGTTCGACGGCAATCAGCACGATTTGCTTGAAGCTATCACGATCGACGACGACTGGGCTGAATACTTCACGTTTACAATCAACTACAAAGATTTCACCACGACATCTTCCGTTGATTACTTCCCCTTGGGAGTTAAGGAGTTCGGCAACAAGTACTTCGCAAGCCATGCGGGCGATTACGAATTCACGTTTAAGCTCATTGAAACGTGGAATGCAAGCAACGAAAACGTTGTATGGAAAACGCACAACGGATTTACGTTCGTTTATACCCAGGACGATCAAGACAGCTTGCTTACGATAAATAAAGCAACTATGTCGTTAACGTCATGGAACCAGAACGACGAGTCTTCAACGGCTAATTTAACCGGAACTTACGCGTTCGATTACAACCAGTTCGTTGATTACAAGTACTATCTCAACGGCACGGGCTTTGCGGCTCCCGCAATCGACCCGACAGAGGCAAATCTCACACCCGTTGAACTGATTGACGTTCTTTCAATCGTTACTGATACCGAATTCGTTATCGAAGTATTTGTAAGAGATACCTTTGCCAAGGATATCGAGCTTGACAACGCCGGCACGAATGCGGTAAGACTTGCGTTCCTTATGCAAGCGCCTTCCACGCTGATGGCAGACCAGCAAATCGTTCCTAAATATCCTTATATCAAAGGTTACGTTTCGGACGGTTCTGAAACTATCTTCACCGATAGCGACTGGAAGCAGATGTTTATCGCAGACGGACGCTTCGGCGACGTTACGGATATGGACGCTTGGTACGAGGATCTTCAGTTAAACGATCCCGAGAAGCTTGCAACTTATAAGTCACAGATACGCGTAAGCGTAACCTACGACGGCGCGCCCGTTACGTTCCTTATCAACGATTGGGAAGACGGCGTAAAATATAATGGCCATCTCAATATCTGGCAAGGCAATCTCACGCAGAACGCCGCAGGTGATTATTCGGTAACCTTAATGTTCATTAAGGATGTTACAAATCCCCGCTGCTGGAGCGCGGTGGACAATGACGGCGACGGCGTGGCGGACGATATCGACCGTTCACCCTTAACGCTCAGTTTCAGAATTTCCTTCCGTGTTATTGACCCTCACGAAAAAGAAATTCTGGCTAACTTGCCTACTTATACTGGCAGCCAGATAGATATCTTGCAGTACGCACTCGGTGAAGCGGCATACGACGAGTGGATAGCACAATACGGCAAGTACTTCGAGATCGTAGGATCGAAGGGTACCGACGCCGGAAGCTATACTCTCCAGCTTAAAATCAAGGAAGAGTATATCAGCACTATTCACTGGGCTAACGACACGCCTAACGGACAGCCGGGAACCTATACGATAAAGTGGAAGATAAAGCCCATTTACGTAGTTGACCCGCTGGCTCTGAGAGGTAAAACCTCATCCGTCGTATACAGCGGCGATGAGCATTTCGTATACGAGACCTTGGGCTACGAAAACGGAGATGATGCAACTAAAGATATTGCAGGACTTAAACAGTACGTCAATATCGTAGGAGCTTCGGGCGTCGACGCGGGCGATTATACCGCATACTTCACGCTCCTCAACGATAACTACGCGTGGTGGAACCCCACCAACAACGAGGAATCGTCCGATAAGGATCCCAAGAGAAAGATAGAGTGGAAGATCACTCCTAAACCTCTTGATATGAGCAAGGTTAAGTGGGATTATACCGGTCCTTACCAATACTCGATTGACGCCAACGGCGATCCTACCGAGTACGAGGTAAAACTTACGGATATACCCGAAGAACTGAACGACTTCATATCCTACCTTACCGACGAGAATACCGTAAATACGCGTACGTCAATGGGTAAATACAGAACGGTAGTTTACCTCTTCGAAAACGACGTAAGACAGAGTGCAAACTACTCTTTGGTAAACATACCTAACCAGTTCCGTCTTGATTATCCCGATCCCGCGGGCTTCGGCTTCGCTTCGATTCAATGGGAGATTATTCCTCACAGATTTACTATCCCCACGGATATAACCGTTGATTTCAGCGGTACTCTCCGCGATATAGTAGAGGATGAAACTCTGTTCGGCTTCGAAGACGGATGGGAGAATTACCTCGAAGTAGGTATTCTGTATAAGGAATACGGCACGGACGACGACAAGTACGCTTCGTACTACGAAATAGCAAGTGTTGACGAAGCGCTTGACTACTCGATGTTCAACGTTCTGTATGCAGGCGATTATAAAGTTACGTTCACTATTAAGAGCGAACTTAACGCAACCGAAGAATGCATTGTTTGGTATGACGGCAACAACCATACCGGCGATCAGACGGCAGTTCTTACGGTTAAACCTAAGGAAATCAAGATAACCGGTTGGGCTCCCGTAATGGACGGCGACGGAGTTACGCAGCTTACGGCAACGATTACTTCCGCAGATTTCGATGCGATGACGCAGGAATCGAAAGATCTGTTCACTTACGTCGTACGCGATAAGGATACGGGCGAAGTAATAGAGGATTTGGCTGAAGTCAAGGCAAGAGGAAACGGTATCTACTATACCGTTGAGTTCAAGCTCATAGACGGCGACAGCTATGCTGCAAAGTGCGGTTTCGAACTCGTTTGGGAAACCAATGTTAATAATCCTTACGAATTCATTAACGAGAACTACGGTTCACAGCCCGTAATCTGGATTCCTATGCCTAAGCTGGTTACCACCGCAAGCGATACTTACGACGGTAAACCTAAGGTATACACTATTGTAAATTCGGAAGCTTACGAGCTTACGGCTGATATGAAGACGGCTTTGGACGGCTACGGCGTAGACGTTTCGGCGTTCGATAACCTTATCCAGGCAATCGGCAAAAACGCGGGTCTTGTAAATCTTGAAGACGGCGTTGTGACGATTACTAAGGCCGGCGACTTCGAAATTATGTTCCGTGCTTTGGCTAACGTAAATATTTCGTGGTTCGACCCGGATGATTATGAGGTTGACGCAGCTACCGGTAAGCTTTGCTACAAGGGCGGCTCGGCACTGTCCGATACTGAAATTGCAACCAAGAAACTTATCAACAGAAGTGCGCAAAGCGTTGACTTAACCATCAAGAAGGCAAGCGTTGATTACATTACTCCCGAAATGCTCGAACAGTACGCGGCGATGATTCCCGACCTCGAGTACACCGGCAAGGAATATAATCTTAAAACGCTTGAAGATACGAAGCCTCTGTTTGATCTGTTAGACCGCACTTACGGCAAATTGATTACTTTCGAAGGCTTCACGGCTACCGACGCGGGCGAGCATATTCTTAAAATTTCGCTTACCGACCCGACGAGCAGCTATTGGAACCTCAAAGCTAAGGAAACGATTATCGTTAACGATAAAAACTATTCGGGTTACGACTCATCGTTCCAGCTTAAATACGTCAAGATTGACGGCAAGTGGGATGTAAGATACGTCGATGCAGACGGCAACGAGTACAATAACGGCGATTATAAGGTTGAAAAAGTTTACAAGATGATTAAGCTTATAGACTCTTACGTAGCTTTGGACGGATTGCTTGACGACGACGGCAAACCTCTTGAAGATGGCAAGTACGAAGTTGACGAAAACGGCGTTGCCGTAAGGTACGCTTTAATTGCCGGCAACTACGTTGCAAGCAATGACGGCACTTATATTGCCAAGTTAAAGCTGAGAGCGGACGGCTCCGTTGCTGAAATGCCCGAGCTTGACGCAGAAGGCAGAACGGCTATCGATGTCGAAAAGACGCTCGTTAAGGTAACGCGTACCAAGACGAGTACGGATCCTTACGAAATCACCTGGCGTATAACCACTTCGACTTTGGCTGCTCCTACCGTAAACGAAGATATCGTTCTCCGTTTCAACGGCGCAGAACAGCGCGTAGAATCTGTTCTTAAGGGCTTCAATGCAACCTATATGGAAATCATTGAAGGCGGAGTCGGTAAAGATGCGGACACGTATACCGCAAAGATCGGCATTAAGGACGACAACTACGTATGGCGCGACGGCAGCGAATTCGTATACGTAACTTGGAAAATCGAAAAAGCGATAATCGACTGGACGGGAGTTACTTGGAAGTTCACCGACGGCACCAAAGATTATAAGAACGGTGCGGGAATGGTTTATACCCGCGTAAACGGTAAGGCTACTGTTTACTGGGTAGAGCTTGCAAATCTTCCTCAAGCACTTCAAGGCTCGATTAAGTACACGACGAACGGTGTTCCCGGTGCTTACGCGGGTAGAGATGCGGGTAAATACGTGACGATGTTCGACGTCGATAAGAAAGATAAGAACTTCGAAAATCTTACTATTCCCGAGTCGCTTGCTTCGATTGAATGGAGCATTCAGCGCAGAGAAATCAGCGTACCCGAGCTCGGCTCAACCCAGTTCATCTTCGATGACGGCACACACGACTTGTTCTCGATGTTAAAGCTCCCCGATAACTGGGAAGAGTACATCGATATCAACGTTCTGTACGCAAGCAACTTCATTACGTTCGTTACGTACGGCGGACACAACGGTAATCCTTACGAGGCTTACGGCGCCGGTGCTTACAAGTTTGTCGTTTCCTTCAAGGACGGCATCAACGTAAACAAGAATAACCCCAGCGTTATTTGGGCGAAATCTTCGTCAGGCGAACTGCTTCCTACAGTTCCGGTAAACGAAGCAACCAAGCTTCTCAAAAATGATACTACCGAAGCGGTTAAGGAGCTTGCAAAAGCACCCGCTAAGAAGGTGGTTGCTGCGGAAGAGGTTGCTATCGAAACGGTAACCGTTGAGGAAACCAAAACCGTACCTGCGGTACGTCCCCATGCGGAAGCACCCGCTACGGTTACGGAAATCCAGCGTGTTTGCGATAGGATCAAGAGATTGGTCTGCTGTACCGAAAGCCAGTTGAAAGATTTCAGAAAGCAGTACTGAGAATTCTTGAAAAAGTTAATACTGTAACACTTAATAAGGTGTCGGCAAAAGCCGACACCTTAATTCTTTTTTTATGATAAAAAAACCGCAAGTTTGCGGTTTGAATATAATAATATAGAAAAAGATGGCAAAAAAGCAGAAAAAAGGCAGTAAGAATTAGGTCGAAAAAGGTAAAAAAGCAAATATTATGTTGACAGAATAAATTGTTTATGTTACAATAATGGATGCTAAAAAGGAAATTGGGTCTTTGTACCCTAAATCAGAAAAAAACTATTATTTTTGGAGTACGTTATGAAAATTACGGGTACTAAAAAATTATTATTATCATTTTTTGCGCTTGCGTGTGCGCTAGGCACGGGCTTGGGCTTCGGTTTGTCTCGCTCCGGGGCGACCGATATCACGGCTTACGCCGCTTCGGATAAGCACGTCTTGCCGATGGCTGTCGGTGAAAGGGCGTCCGACGCGGTTTCGGCTGCCGACATAGAGGCGCGCGACGCACTTGCAGAAGCTACGGGTATACCCGCAGACTTTATATCTTTCTACGCGCGTTCAAACAACGGCACGGAGAAGGAGCTTTACGATTCTTACGTGGAAGACGAACTTACCACGTTTGACGGTATGAAGTCTTTTGCCGAAATGTACTCCGAAGGCGAACTTGTGCCCGAAGAAGACATTTCAGATGAAGACTGGTACGTTTCACCCGATCAAACAGCGGGTTATGCTCCTTATTGGAGTTGCTATCTGATTGGACTCGGAGATTCTTGGAGTAACTATTATTCTTCCAAACCGGGCGGGATAACGACTGAGCAGCAGTATTACAGAAACGCCAACTTTACAATGGGCTATTATGTCAAGTGGGACCAGAGGAAGAGTGCAACACACCACGCTATGGGTAAGCACAACTATATGCTCTACAATATCGTTTGGTTGGAAGAGGGCGAAAGCTATACATTCGGCTTTAATTCTGCTACTGGAATGAATAGCGTATATTGCGAAACTACGTCCTCGGTAAATTTCTTATCAACGTCGACTTTACTTAGTAACGGTTCATATTCTGGCTATGTGCGTGACTATCTTTTTAATTCAACTAAAGCAAACGAGGCAACCGTACCTAATCCTAAGGTTAATATCGACCCCGACACTTCAAGGAATACGTATAACGACTATCTTGACGAATTTGGCTCAACTATTGCTCCGGCATCGTCGGACTACACTTCTTCTTTGGGCACCGGTACGGGCGCAAAGAGAATGACAATTAAGCCTGATGCTCCCAGCGGTGCATATATGATTGTATTGCAGTCGTCAAACAATACGCAAGCCGGTACTCAGTTTATATGGTGGAACCGAGGCGGTGGATCTTGGAGGTGTAACTATAACGGTTATGTTGCTGATGGCACCGGTAATACGGTTTACTCAATCTACTGTACGTACGCTACTTTAGTTTGCCGTAAGGGTATAACCAAACCCAAGCTTGAGTATAACGACGGTGTATCTGCAGACCTTTCATCAAAAACGGTTAACTTCAATAACGAAGATCACGAGATGATTATCCAAGGAGACTGGGGTTCCGGTCTTATGGATTATCAGATTTCCGAGTATGTCGGCGGTACGTGGGTTCCCGCGGCAAAGAACACAAGCTCTACTAACGTTACGCAAGTTTCGCGCGGTACTCGCGGAAGCATAACAAAGGCTGGAAATCTTAAGTTCAAAGCTAAAAATGCGGGGCAGTACAAAATCGAGATAACTCCTTTTAGGAACTGGAAGGTGGAATCTAACGAAAAAGACGAAAGTGACAGAACTCCCGTAACTTTCTATTTTACCATAAAGCCCCGCGAGCTGACGATACCTACAATAATGGACGACAACGTCGGCACCATCGATTCAGCTACCAACACCAAATCGGTGTTCAGAACGGGCAAATCTTTGTACATAAGTATTTATCCCGCACCCACCACGTGGACTACTTACGACAATCCTGACGGGCTCAGCCAGTTTGACTGGTCCACAAACGGCGTTTTGACTCTCAGCCATTCTGAGCAGCACGTCTATACGGTAACTATAAACTTAAAGTACAATACTCCTACGCAAACCAACCTAAGTTGGTCGGACGGTACAACGTCGCCCAAGACTTTTAAGTTCGATATAGGGCCGATGAAGGTCGTCGTGCCGGATATTATAAAAGATGGTGGCGGCGGTGTAACAACGTTTACCAAGACGGTTGAGTATAACGGCGCATACCAGATACTCAGCTTTATGCCGGTTGACGAGGATCAGCTTGTTATTAACGCAATAAACGTAACGACGGGTATGGGTTTATCAAAAACCAACACGCCTCTCGTTCCCGACACTTTTTGCATCAAGGATAATACGCTTACGCTTACTGCACTCGACGCCGGTCGTTACGAAATGACCGTATCGGTAAGCGACGAATACGTCTTTGACGATCCTGCGCTGTCTGTTGAACTGACTTACGTGCTGATAATCAACCCTAAGCCGATTGATGCGCCGATACTAAACGAGCCAACGGCGGTAAACAACGTCAAGACTGTCACGTACGGCGGCGAAAAAATGGCGGACGGCACGACCGACTGGATTGCTACGCTTGAATTTATAAATGCGGACCAGTCGCGTATAGATTGGGTATCCGATACCTTAAACGATGCGGGCTGGCTTGACAGTACCCTCAAACTTGCTGGTCGTTCGGCAAAAATTTACGACGTAACGTTTACACCTAAAAAGAACTATAGGTGGAAGGACGGCGTCACCGTACCTACTTACACGCTTGTAATCGAAAAACTGAAAATAGGCGATCCCCAACTCGTTAAAGACGGGGAGGCGGGCGCGACGTATGACGGACCCAGCGCAAGCACTCCTACTTCCAAAACGGTAAGATTTAACGGTGATCCTCATCCGTTCAAAATTTACTTCCCTACGCTTGCTTCTGTAAAAGATATAATTTATACGAAAGCAAGCTCTATCGAAATGCAGTATAACGGAACGTTCGACAGAGAATGGGACGGCGATTACGTAACGTTTAAGACCAGTACCGCGGGCGAATATACGTTTGAAATTTTCCCCACGCAGAACTACTGCTGGTCGGACGGTACTACGGGTAGTAAAATATTCAACTTCATAATTCAGCCTATTGATATTAAGAGCTTGGAATTCTGGGCAACCAACCAGTGGGCCACCGGTATTCAACAATATTTCTATACCTCAAACGGTTTCAATGCTATTATCAATTACGACGGTACGCCCAAAACAATGCGTATCGGTAACGATAAGCCTACGACTGAAGCTCATAAATATCAGTTAACCGGCGATTACGCAATGTATTTCGGTATTCTGGATGAAAACGGCGGCTTTGTCGACCGTACCGACGAGGGTTTGACGGGTCTTGCCGCAAAGCTTCCCGACGGCGTTACTTGCACCCAGGAAAACGGATACCTTACCTTAACTATGACAACTGCCGGCGTTTACCGCGTGGCGGTAATGCTGCAGAACACCAACTTCTGGTGGACGGAAACTATGTCCACACAAGTTGTGTATACTCTTACGATTAATCCCGAGGGAATAACTGCTCCCGAAATCGACACGGCTAAGTGTGAAGGACACGATATCCACGGGCACTTCTCGGATACGAGTATGCACGGTACTTATTACAACGTTGACTTTGCGCTTGCACTCAAGCTCGACGCTAAATTCACCGATGAAGAGTATCAGGATTTAATCGAAGTTATAACACCCGACAATCAGACTTTCGTATATATTGCTAACAGATCCGACAGTTTGATACTTCAGGAGCGCGACGAAGCTCTTGCGGAAAAGAACGGCACGTACACCGACTGGTATAACGGAGTATTATACTTCTACGCCAAGGACCAAGGCGAATACAACTGGACTGTTAAAATTATAAGCCCCAACCACGCGTGGGCTGGCAAGACCGAAAAAGAGATTACGTTTACGATCACTATCGATCGCTCACCCGTTTCCGGTCTTGAAATGCACTACGTAGGCGACGAGGAAGAAAACAAAAACATACTCGTTCAAGGCGCTACCAATGTTTGGGGCGACGCAATAAACGCGCTTACCGTTAAATACGAGCTTGCTGTTTACAGCGAAGCCAATAAGGTAATTTTCTTTAAGCGTACCAGCACAGACCACCTCGTTGATACAGGCTTCTCGGCTCAGTTCAGCTACGTAGTTAACAAGTTCGTTATGGACAGTGACTACGACGTTGAAGATTTGACCGACGTTACGGAGTTGGTATTTGACGACGGCGAACTTAGACTCGGCGTTCTTGACGCGGGTACTTACGAAATAGTCATTACCCCTACGGATAACTATTGCTGGAACGATAACAGCAAATCGATAAGTTCAATTAAGTTCACGCTTGTTATTAACAAGCTCACTATCGATACGCCGCTCGTAATTCTCGACGACGGCAGCACGACACTGACTGGCGTCAAGGAGGCAGAGTACGACCATAAGTACCTCACGATGCAGCTCGATCTGCTCACTTGGCCTAAGGGTTACGCTATCAAGTCGTTCGAATACGTCAGCACCGATAAGGCCGATAGAGAAGCGGAAGGCGACTTAAAGCCCGTTAAGATTTCGGGCACGGGTGACCTTCACGGAACAGACGACGTTAACCTCGGCGTTGACGTTGATACCGGACTTATGTCCGTTCAGGCGCAGAGCGCGGGCGAATATCTGTTAACGGTAGTAGTTTCCAACGTCAACAACTATCAGTTGGCGGCGGGCGACAAGCTTTTATACCGTTTCAACATTTCAAGACTTTCGGTATCGCTTCCCGACGCATTCCTCTATAAGACTCATCTCACCGAAACAGAGGCGAAGGCTATTGATAAAACCGACGCCGACGTAAGAGTAATGGCTGGCTCGGCAGATGCAAGCAAATTCAATTCCGAAAATTCGAATACGGCAGAGTTCGACAGCTATTACCATGCAGTATATCTGTACGGCGACAGTATCAAACTCGGCGACTTCAACATCACCGTAGAGACGAAGACCGGAAACGGCGACGTTAAGCAAGAAATTATTCAGCCCGTTGACACCGTTGACGGTACCTCGGATGCTACGAATTATTTCAGACTTGCAGCATTCGGCGTAGATACTTATACTATCGTTCTCAAATTTAACACGCGCGACTTCTATTGGGATAAGGATATCTCAAGCAGCGGTCAGACACGTTCATACAAATTCGTAATCACGAGTAAGCTGATTTCAGTGCCTACCGTCAAGGGAGAAAGCAACATTACGCTTATCGACAACAGATACACTGTTGAATTCCCTTACGTCAAAGACGTTGCTACGCCTAACGACAGCCACAGAATGATTACGCTTACGCACGTGGAATTCGGCGTGGCTATCGCGGGAACAACTCCCACGGAATACGCAATTATCAACTCCAAGGTAAGCACGTCTTCTACCGCAAACGGCGTACTTCTTACGAATTTCCCTAATCAGATAAATGGCAGTTATGATCCGGTTTACGGTGAAATAACTATGGCTACTTCGCTTGACGGAATCGTCGGCGGTGAAGCTAAGGTTACGTATACTTACGTTATCGAACTCAATATCGACCCCAACAATATGCGTTGGGATACGGGCGCCGAGGGCGATACGCTTACGAAGTACTACGAAATCAAGATAGTTAAGCAGAAGATTGCGCGTCCTTACATCATCGATACGAAGAACACAACCGGTAACGATAAATACGTTGTATACGACGGTTCCGACTGGGTTGAAGAGCTTCAGATTGCGTTGATGGATCCGGCACTTATTTCACATACTCTGTCTGTGACAACTATGACGGATATGCTTGATACGACTGATCCGGATTATGCAAATCTGCTTAAAGTTACGGCTCCCGCTCCCGCGGCTACGTATACGGTGGTTGCAAAGATTATCGACCCCGATAACGCAGAATGGTTAGACGGTTCTACCGACGATATAACGTTTAATCTTATAGTCAACCCTATCGAAGTTGCTAAGCCCTATATCTTAATTCCTACCGGCTCAACCGAAGCGCAGGAAGGAGTAGTGGGCTGGACTAAGACGGTTACTTATGAAGACGTTGGCGGCGTTGTAGAGCACTTTATGAACGTCAACGGCTTCTGGCAACAAGACGGAAGCAAGTTTACTGATCTTCCCTCGGGAACGCAGATTCCCGACGTAATGACGTATACGATTGAAAACCTTGCGTTCAAGACGGAAGGGTATACGAAGCCCGCGTACGTTGCCGGTAACGATTATGTCTTTAATGACGGTACGTTGAATTTCGGCGCGGAAAATGCCGGAAAATACGTAGTAAGATTCAAGCTCAGCGGCAACGCAGTATGGCTTGACGGCTCAAAAGACGATTTAGACGTTACCCTCATAATCAATAAGAAGACCCACACGGATCTTGCAATCTACCTTGACCGCGCCGACGCGAACGAGTGGTGCGACGAGGTTGTGGGCAACACCAAAACGTTTACTTACAAGCTTGATGCAAGCGGCAATCCCGTTGATGCGTTTATGAAAATCGTAAACTTCGACGATACGCTGATGACTTACGACAGCTTGATCAGCGGCACTATGTCCGCAACCCCCGGCGACGGTTATTTGGAAGAAAGCGGTACGGGTCTCGGACTCTCTGCCGACAAAACCAACTATACCGTCAAGGCGTTCAATGCGGGCGAATACGTAATTCAGTTCAGCCTTAAAGACAACGCTAACCACCGTTGGGAATTTGCCGACGTAGCAACTTGCACTTTCAAGCTGCAAATTAAAAAACTCAAGCTTTTACAGCCCGTAATCAATTCCGATTACAGCCTTACCAACGAAAGCATTGAAGGCAATACCCTTACCGTAGACTACGATAAGAATTTGCACACGATACTTGTTGAATCGCTCTTCGATAATCTGAATAACGGCGCTTACAGCGTTTTGGGTTCGAAATACTTTACCGTAGCCGATAATACTGCGGCAAAGAACCTTGCGGGCGACCCCGCATACAATGCGGCAACCCACCTTACGGTATTCAAGTCGTACGACGATACGAAGACGGCCGGTCTCAAGATTAAGGACTTGTTCGAGGATACGGTAACGTTTGATTCGACAATCCTCAATCCCGCATACTCGTACAACGGTGTCAGTGCGAATACGGATGCAGAGCTTATAAATCTGTTCCGTCTTACGGCTTACACCCCCGGCGATTACTATATGACCTTCACTCTCACCGATTCCGCTAATATGGAATGGTCGGGTGTGACTGGCAACGATATAGAGTTCAAAATCGTTATTAATAAAGTAGTGCACGACGCACCCGTCTTTGCGGGAAGTACTTTAATCACGCAGTCCAAGGAATATACCGGCGACAAAGTTGAGTTTACGTTCAACAACGTTTCAAACGGTAAAATGACGGCTGTCGGCGCGGTAATCACTACTGCAAGTGAAGAGTATGAGATTACCGGATACACCGGTCCGGACGCTACAATTACCGCAAACTTCGCAACGATGAATTTCGAAGTCAGCTGGTTCAACGGCGTTCTCGTTCTCGGCTTCACCGAGATAGGTACCTACAACGTAAGGATAAGTATTACGGATACCGACTTCATCGCTTGGGACGGAACTACCGATACTTATAAAGATTTTGAATGTATCGTAGCAAAGCGCACCGTTAAATCGGAAGTGACCTTCTCGGCGCCCGGCGATTCCGAGCTTGACGCAAAGCTCAGGGAGCATAAAGACGTTTGGCCGATAACGGTAACGGGCGGAGTAGGCGCACAGATAGTATTATCCGGACTTCGCACGACTCCTACGGCCGCTTCTTGGAATCAGCGTCTCGGCTTCAAGGTTTACTACGAAAAAATAACCGACGTAGGCGTTGAGATAGGCTCAAAGACCTATGAAGATACGGATACACCCGTAATCTGGACTCCTCCCGTAAAACAGTCCGACGGCACCTATAGCTTGACGTTATGGTACGCGGAAATCGGTAACGGTAAGGGCAATATCAAGAAGGGTAAATATAACCTCGTCATAGAGCAAGTCGATACCGACGGCAACCACAAACTGGATAAGGTTATCGTTCCCTTCGAAGTAGAGGGCGATCCCGCTCCTTTCAAGGCGGAAATGCTTGAATGGGTATATACGAGAAATATCGATCCCCCTTCAACAGCTCCCGCTTCCGTAAACGATCAAGGTGCGAAACCCGAAAACAGATTCATTCTCAATTACGAGGAAGGCGTAACCTACACGTTCTTGCCTAAGCTTAAATCTGCATATGGCGGTTACGACGGTTCTAATCCTCTTTTCGTAACTCAGCTTGAAACGTATTACGTTACTTGGGACAAAAGTTATGACGGCGTTCAGAGTCCTCTTAATGCCGGGGATAATTACGTCAAGATAGTTATCAAGTTAGACGTAGCTAATTCCGACACCGAAGACTACAAGTTCGACGATTACGAATTCATTCTTTACTACAATATTAAGAAAGCTAAGTACAACCTCAGCAATCTTGAATGGTACTATGACGATACCATTGCTACGGCGCCTTACACGTATACTTACGACAATGCCGACAAGTCGGTAAGCATAGTTGCCAAAACCGGCACTACCATGCCTACGGGTCTTGTTCCCAGTGCGTATAAGACGGGCGGCATCTATCAAACGGCGGCTACTCCCAATGTAGACTTCCCCGTTGCAACGGTAAATACTAATTTAATGAGGTATGCGGGTCAGTACACTACGGAAGTAGAGTTTACGGTTACGAGCCCCAACTATGAAAGACCTATAAAGGGCGATCCCGACACTTACGACGGTTCGTTCGAGTGGACGAGAGACTGGACCATTACCCCCCAGCACATAGTAGTTGACTGGGTACAGGGACAGACGACCTCCTCCGACGGTACCGTAACCACGCGTTCGAAACCTTCGGTTGCGGGAACGCACGCGGGTAAATTCTCGTTCATCTACGAAGTCGAGGATTCAAGTCAGCCTACGGGTTGGAGAGCCGTTTCTGCAATTACGCGTTCGCCCGGTCAAACCATAATGTACAGAGCAACCGCTTCTTTGAAGCCCGGTTCCGGTGCAACAGATTACGCACGTAACTATACGTTCGAGTTTTTGGGCGGCGACGATCCTACGATAGGCAATCCCCTTGAATTCGAAGTCGGCGGCGACGATACGATAATCTACAACCATATCACGGTTGACGGCAAAATCGAACTCGATTACGAGTATACGGGCAGTGCATTCGAAGCTGATACGGAAATCGACTTCGATACGTCAAACGGTCAGATTACAGTTGCCGGAAACATCAACATTCTGTACTATAGAAGAGATTTGACTACCGGCGATCCCGTAGGTTCACCTATCGCGGCTCCTTATGATATCGGTAATTACATTGTAATACTCAAGCTCAGATACAGCGGTACTACGGAAGACTTTGCGCTCAGCGAAGACAGATATGAGTACAACATCATTAAGGCTAAGTTGAAGGCGGAAGACTTTGAGTGGCGCGTTAAGCACAACGACGGCACCAACGATATCGAAGCTGTATACAGAGACGATCTCGGCGGAAAGTGGGTTAACGTAGACACCAAGGAAGAGGTAACCGTTGAATACGACGGCAAGCCTTACGAGGTATATCTCTACTCTGAGTTTGCTGCTTCGATAATCCGTTTCACGTACACGGACGCTTCGCAGATTTATGCGGATACCTATACGACGACGGCTACGGATATAATGGATACGGCTCATTACGAGTTCGACCCGTCAGATCCTCCTTCGTTGACGTTCACTTGGGAAATCAAGAAACATTTCCTTGACTTGAAGAACGTAAAGTGGAACTACGAAGAAGCTTACGTATTCACGGTAGTCAACGGCACACCTAAGGCGTTCTTTGTCGAAATCGATAATCTTCCCGATTACCTCTCCTCAGACAAAGTAAAGTACACCGTATACCGCGGTGCGGAATTTGTCGACGGTGATATTACCGATTACGGTACTTACACGACTACGGTCGAAATTCTCGAAGATAAAATCGATACGGATAACTACGAGTTGGGTACTTGGCCGGCAGCGGTTGAGAAAACCATCACGTGGGAAATCAAGCGTAGAGAGTTAGTCGTTCCCAAAGATGACAGAAGCTGGTCTGAATTCGACGGTGTTCAGCACAATCTCTTAAAGCCTTTCGGCTTTGCGGTAGATTGGAACGAATACTTCGACGTTGAAGTAACTTATACCGACTTCGAAGGTAACGTAACTCCCAACTACGACGGAACGGCAAGGTTCGGCGGAAAATACTATGCGTATGACGCGGGTACTTACAAGTTTGATCTTAAAATCAAGCAGAAGTTCAACGGCGGAACCGCAGCAGATCCCCGTAACAATATCGTTTGGGTCGTAACGGATGATGAAGGAACGCGTAAAACTCCCGACGATCAGCCCGTTTCGTATAAAGTAGAAAAGAAGCAGCTTATCGTAACCGGCTGGGTTGAAAACTTCGAATTATCTCGAGTTGTTCTTTTCGGCAATATCGATTCCGCTAAGTTTGTAGATTACGACTTCTATAAAGGTAATTCGGGTTCTGCCGGCGCAGAAGCAACGCTTAACGACGTACTGCAATCGGCGGGCGGAGACGTGTTCTCTATGGTTCCCAAAATCCGTGGAGCGTACACCGGAAATATAGAGCTGTCCTATGAAACTAAGGATAAGTTCATTTCGTTCACGACTCCGGAAATTACCGAAGATAATGCGGATAAAGTAGTCGGCAAACCTTATATCTACGGATATTCGATTAACGGCTCGATCACGTATTTCACGAACGATCAGATTGCGGCTGGCGATATATCAGTCACCTACACGGGCGAAGATATAACGTTCAGAATTCAAAACTGGGATACTTATTACAGTCAATACGTAACCGTTTACGGCGGATCGCTTGACGATTTGACACAGCGTGAAGCCGGTGAATACACGTTGACTCTCATTCTCAGAACCGATCTTGAGAAACCTCTTTATTGGGGCAAGACGGACGATAATAAAATCGACCGTTCGGCAGTAGAACTCAAATTCAAAATCAGCTACAAGATGCTGACGATACCCGAGTTACCCGCTGAAATCACTTATAACGGCAGCGTAATCAATATTCTTGAAAAAGCTACCAACTCAACGTATTCGAAACTGCTTGCAGAATACGGCAATTACGTTGAAATTTCGGGCAACACGGCTATTAACGTAGGCGAGCAGACGCTGTACCTCAACATCAAAGAAGAATACGGCAACGCTGTAAGATGGAACAACAATACCGACCAAGGTATCGTAGGCGCTTACACGTTTGCATGGAAGATTATTCCCGTACTCATTCAGAAACCCGAAAAGGACCTCGACGTGAGAATTGAATACGACGGATATGCGCACAGCGTATTCGAAGTACTCAAAGGCTATGACGAAAAGAATCCTACCCCCGCAATCGCTACGCTTATGGCTAACATAAACGAAGTCAACGGACGCAGCATCAACGCGGGTGAATTCGAGGCAGAGCTTTCGCTTCCCAACAATAATTACTCTTGGTGCGATGCAGACGGTAAAGCGCTTGCAGACAGATCACCCGTGATTATTCCTTGGAAGATCGGTAAGAAAGTCATCGACTTCGGTGACGCTTACTGGGGTTATATGGACGGCGAGGAAGAGGTTGCATACGATGAAAATTCACCGTTCACGTTCACTATCGTAAACGGCAGAGTTAAGAACTTCACCGTAGAAATCCTCGGTATGCCCGAAATTCTTAAAACTTATACATCTTACAGCACTAACGGCTTGCCCGGAAATTCAGCCGGTGCAGTAAGTACTTACACCACTACGGTTGTATTCGATCTGGATAGAATCGACAGAAAGAACTTCGAAGTAGGCGTTCTTCCCGACGACATTTCACAGTTGGTATGGAAGATAGTACCTCGCGAAATCGATCTTCCCGAATACGACGAAAGCTGGACTACGTTTGACGGAAAAGTTCACGACCTTACCGCACTTTTAGGTCTTCCCGAAGACTGGGCGGAATATCTCGACATTTCCGTTGAATACAAGGCAACGGAAGCTGATTCGTATGACGCATATATGGGTGAAGACGATTACGTCGTCGGTTACTCGAATTATAACGGCTTCTACTTCGGCTTCTACAAGATAACCGTGACCCTTAAAACCGGTTCGTCTATCCTCGGCAACGTCAAGTGGGTAGGCGGAGTTGCTCCCGAAGATATCGTAATAGAGGTATCCGAGCTCATAATCAACGTTACAGATTGGTTTGAGGACGACGAAAACTCATACGTTATGCTTGAGGACGGCGCAACCCTTCCCGACGAAATAGCGGAAAGATTAGAATACATTCTCTACGAAGACGGCGATACGAACAAGACTTTGTTGAAGCCCGATGATATCGTCGGAGGAAAGAAGTATTACATCGAGTACGTATTTAAGACCGGCAGAGACGAAAAGGGCGTTGCGTACAACTACGGTATCAAACTCGTGTTTGCAAAGGGCGTTCCCAATCCCCTTGAATTCGACACCGGAAACTACGGCGATCAGCCTATAATCTGGTTGCCCGCACCCGTTCTCAAAACGGCGGTACTTGAATACAACGGTGAAGCACAGACGTTTGTAATCAACGGTATGGATTCCGTTTACAAGCTCACCTATGCAAAGAAGAACCAGCTTAACGCAATGTACTCGCTCGGACTCGGCGATAACGTCAACAGCTATATCTATCTGACAAACGAAAAAGCCCTTACGGCTACTTCTGCAGGTACGTATACTGCGGTTATCAAACTTCTGGGCAAAGTAAGACTTTCGTGGTACGACAGCACTGTTTACAGTGTAGACTCAAACGGAAATCTTATCTACAAGTCAAGCGGTTTCACGGTACCTAATGCCGAAAATCTGTTTAACAACAAATCGTTCACCGTTTCGTACACGATTACTCCTAAGAGAGTTCCCTTATTGACCGATGAAGACCTTGAAAAGCTTATGGGCATAATCGTCGGCTATGACGGAACCGAAAAGGACGTAACCGTAGAAGCGAAGGAAGTATTTGACGAGCTTGAAGCAAAATACGGCAAGATATTCGACTACGCGGGCAAAACCGGCACTGCGGCAGCTGAATACGAGCTTACTATAACCCTTGCTGATCTTTCAAGCAGCTACTGGTACTCCGAAGAGCCTACCAAAGAGGTAGTATCCAAGGTAAGACTTGACGGCTATGAGTTCAAATACGTTCAAGACGGTTCAAGCTGGAAGCTTGTGCTTGTCAAAGTAGACAAATACGGAACTCCCGAACTTGATTCTGCGGGTAAATACGTTGAATTCAATTACGGCGAGTATGACGTCGACGTTGAATATCTTCCCGATTTCGAATACGAATTCGTCAAGATTAAAGAAAACGACGGCGATCCCGAAGCACTCTGGCTTACGAACCCCGACGGTACTATCAACGTAGCAAACAGCTACTTCCTTGATGAAGACGGCGACCAAGTAACTATTGACGGCAAGTTCGTTACGTACACCTACGAAATGGATAAAGCCGATAACACGGTTGTGGTTTGGTATAAGAAAGACGATACTCTCGGCTTCATTCCTACCACCAACCCCGACGAAGCCGAATACGTTAAACGTATCGTGCTCGACATAAATGCAGACGTTAAGTACGGTTACAAGAAGTATAAGACCGAAGACGCAACAGAATACACGTATCTGTTCAATAAGCTTACGATCGTAGACGGCGTTCCCGTTGCGATTGTTGACAGCGAAGGAAAGTTTATCGATACGTATCTGTTCTTCAACGGAACCGATTACGAGCTTCGTAAGTACGATCTTGACACGGACGGCAAATTTATTTCCGACGGCGGAACTCACTACACCTTCACACCGGTTGAAGCAACGTGCGAAATGGTTAACAGTGATTTCTACACGATTTCGGGCGGTAAGTTTGTTGTTTCCGTAACCGGCGAGTATATGCTCAGATACGTACTTGACGGCACTAATAGAAAACAGCAAATTGTATATGCTAAAGATGATAACGGCAACTTAATCGTTGATACTGAGTTCACTGTTGTTTCCGAAGACGTTTATGTAAGAATAACGGATAAGGAATACAAAGTTAAGTGGGAAATCAGTAGCGCGGTTCTTCCGATGCCCGAATTCGACGAAGAAAAGATGCAGCAGTACACCGGCGGCACGTTATATGCAAAAGACGTACTCAAAGGCTTCTTGCCCGACCTTATGGAAATCGTAGAGGGCGGCGAAGGAGTCGACGCGGGCGAATACACTGCAAAGATTATAATAACTTCGCCTAACTCCAAGTGGAATCCTAACGATACCACCGAGGATTACGTCCTTGTAAAATGGCGTATCGATACTGCAAAGATCGATTTAAGCGAAGTTAAGTGGGTATTTACCGACGGTACTAATACCTATGACGATTGCAGCGAATTCGTATATACCCGAGTAGACGGCAAACCCGTTGTTTACTGGGTAGAGCTTGCAAATCTTCCCGAAGCATTGAAGAGCAAAGTTACCTTTACCACCAACAACAAACCCGGCGCTTATGCCGGAACCGATGTGGGTAAATATACCACCCTCGTTGAATACGGTACCGAAAACGATCCTAACTTCGAGGCGTTCGATATACCCGAAGAATTAAAGGTAATCGAGTGGAGCATCAAGAGAAGATTCCTCGACGTTCCCGAAATCGGTTCGGTATGGCTGGTATTTGACAGCGAAAAGCACGATTTGCGTGAAGTTTTGGGACTTCCCGAAGATTGGAACGAGTATTACACAATTAAAATTCTGTATGCAGACAACTTCGTTGACTATAAAGATTATAAGGGCTACGAAGGCGACCCGTACACAGCATTCGGATCGGGCGCATACAAGTTCACGTTCACAATCAAGACGGGTATCAACCCCACAGTAACCAATCCCAACGTAGTTTGGAAAACGACCGGAACTAATCCCCCCGTTTCGGGGGGGCCGGCCGAGTCCGGACCGAGCGAGTCGGGGCCCGAAGCTTCTGCTCCGGAAGGTGAATCTCTTGAAGCTCCGACGGCTGCCTCATTCGTTTCCGTTTATTCGGAAGAAATAGAGGAAAGCACCGCTATCGTTGAGGAGACGGAAGAAGTTAAACTTGTAAAAGCCGAAATCAAAGAAACGGCGAAGCAAGAAGTTAAAGTTGACGGCGACGTTCACGTTCAAGAAGTTTGCGACAGACTTAAAGAGCTTGCATTCGGTGCAGAACCTCAAATAAAGTCTTTTAGAAAAAGAGGTACGGTATGAAAACATTAAGTACTAAAAAATTATTAATATTATGTTTCACGCTCATATTTGCGGTAGCAACGGGGTTGTTTGCAACCTTACTTTGCCGCAATGCTTACGCTGTCGTAAATCCCGACTCCATCGTCGTATACGATGAAGAGGGCGGAGAACCCGCCGGCGACGATAACACCGGCGATAATACGGGCGATAATACGGGCGACAACACCGGCGACACCGGCGACACCGGAACTAAAATTCCCGGTGATGACGCAATTGCTAAACCACAACCCGGTGATGATGAGCCTGTGCCCCCCGCAGTTATCGAGTTGGTTGTCGAAGTCGACAAACTTGTATTGCGCGTTACCGAGTGGGTACGTCCCGTAACCCCCGAATCACAAGCGATTATCAATAGAAACCCTTACGGCGAATACAGTAACGACATGGTTGCTAAAATCGACGCGCTCATTAAAGACGGAACCTTTATCAGCTATTCCATTTGGGATATGGACGGCAACCCCGTTACGGATATAACCGCTCTTCCCGCGGGAAGTTCGTATTTCATTCACCTCGACGTCAATGAAAAATACAAAAATTTCGTTGTAATCGAGTATGCGGACGGCATCGAAAGAAGTCTTGCGGGTCAAATTGCTTTCCCCACAAGCGAACCGCTTGAACCTTTCCCTCAATTAAATCCGCTCACGAAAGAGTATGACTATGCGGGTAAGCCCATAGACGTTAGGGCTGATTTCCTTAACGGTTTGATAGCGGGCAATGAAGATTACCTTGTAATCGTAGAAAGCGAAAGCGACAATTTCGTTCAGAACGGTGCGGGCGAATTCCATTACAGAATAGCTTTTAAAACCGACGCTAAGGTATATTGGGAAGGTACGTCAAGAGACAGAACTCCCGCAGACGTCATCGTTACGATTAAGCCTTTGGTTTTATCTACAAAGGATATCGACTTCGGTGAAATACCCTATACCGGCTTAAAAATCGATATATCCGATAAAATTGCCAACTACGAAGCATTCAAGGGCTACGTAATAGGTCAGAAGGTAAGCATCGGAGCAGCCAATTCCGGCACAGTCGGTGAAGACGTCGGCGAATACGAGGTTAAGTTGGTAATTAAATCCGAGGTTGCCAACAGCATTAAGTGGGAAGACGACGTAGAGTACGTAATCGTAAAGTGGTACATTTCGAAGACGGTAATTGCCGGCGAATGGGACACTTTCGGTGAGTTCGGTATAATGACTATCGTCAGTGACGTGTACAAGGGCGGTGACGCTAAGGCAATTAAGTACACGTATTACGACATTACCGACGGTGCTGCACCCGGCCCGGATACAAAAGTAACCAAGCTTGACCAAATCGGTCATACGTATAGAGTTGAAGTTGAATTAATCAACGAAAACTTGGAATTCACTCCCGAGACTGTGCTTTTCCACGAGTTCACTCTCGAACACGAGATTAAAACGCTTGAAAAACCCGTAATCGAGGTTGTCGAGCAAGAATTCACCGGCGAATCGATTACTTTCAAAGTTACTATCAACAATATCGATATTACCGATAGCGAACTTGCCGAGTATATCGAAATTGTTACAGAGGAAAGCGACAGCCTTACCCAGACAAACGCCGGCGAGTACACGGTAGTAATCCGTCTTAAAGAGGGCGTGTTCTGGACTACCGAAGACGGCGGTTACTTCACCAACGACGAGCGTTTGACCTTCACGATCAAGGCTACCGAGCTTGACGTAAAGTGGAACGAAGATACGGGTATCCCCACCTACGAAAGTAAGTACACGGGTAAAGATTATTCTTCCTACGTTATATGCACGTATTACGACGAGTTGAATAACGAAATATCCATGGCTGATATGGTAGTAGGCGGAACTTATAAAGCAGTTCTCACGCTTACGGATCTCGGCGCAGTAAACTTCACTTGGAAAGATATAAGAAAAACCACGTTTGAATTTACCCTTAAAGTAGCTTTCGAAACGGTAGAAGTTCCTTCTTTCGAATCATCCTTTGATTTCACCGGTAAGGCAATTGAAAATTATCCCGTCGGCTGGGATGATATAAAGGATAAAGTTACCATTATCGGCGGAGATAAAAACGGTTTCGTACAGACTAACGCCGGAACCTACACGGTTGTAGTTCAAGTTAACGAAGGCTTAATCTGGAAGGGCGAAGGCAGCGAAAACGTTTTGGTTGCCGGCGATACCGTAATCTTCAAGTTCACGATCAACAAAGCAGTGCTTACAATCGAAGAATGGCAAGCAAACGGAAAAGTTAAATTCACCAGTAGTTATACCGGTAATTACGACGACGTTGTAGATTATGTCTACTATAAGAAAGACGACGTCGAAAAAGCTCATCCGCTTACGTTCAATGACTTGGTTGAGGGTGAATCTTATATTGTAGTAGTAAAGCTTAAAGCGGGTCAGGAAGCAAACTTCAGCGCTCCCGATCTTCCCGCCGAACACGAGCTTGCAAGCTTCAAGCCCGACCCCGCTCCGAGCAGCGGCGGTATCCCTTGGTGGGTATGGCTGATTATCGGCGCAGCGCTTCTCATTCTTATCTTAATTATAATCATTATAATTATTATCTTGAAGAGACGTAAGAAGGACGACGAATACGACGACTTCTACGGCGACGAGTATTACGGCGACGAAGAAGGCGACGGCTACGGCGAAGGCGACGGCGACGGCGGCTACGACGACTACGGTGATTATTAATAAATAATAATCAAATAAAACTTATAATTATAGGCTTCCCGCAAGGGAAGCCTAAATTATTTTTTATTGACATTGAAATATAATTA
>CAMWLA010000003.1 GCA_947174975.1 uncultured Clostridia bacterium
GATAATAGTTACAAATAGCGCTATTGTAAGAATTGCATTAAAAACTAAAATTATACCATTTGCTATCTCACCAAATATGAAACTTAAAATTGCGATAATAATACAAGCGATTACATCAAAAACCGAAACCACTTTTAAAAACGTTATCATAATATTATCCTCTGTATTTTATTCAGTCAGCAAACTTATATTTGCAATTAAAGTTAAGGCTTGCACGAAATATCCCAGATATATTTCTACGTACAAATCGTCGTCACTGGGTACGGTCATACGGAATACGTTGCCGTCAAGTATCAGACCGTAACGCTTCATTATTACTTCCAATCTGTCGCGGTAATCTTCTATATCAATACCGTTGATTTCCAAGTAATCGCACGTTACGTGGCAATCGGACAAAATCGGCAATCCGTTATCCGCATTAGTTACCCTTATTGCAATGCTATCGTCACTGTTCGGAAAAAAGAACGGAAAAGAAATGAACACCGCGTCTTTATCCTGACCGTCGGTAATTTTCACTGAATTTTTATACTTTTCTATAATTCTTTTAACGTCTATCATACTTCTTACAATCTCACTTTTTGTTTTCCATAAAGTAAGGACCTATTCCGATATCCGTTTCGTGAGTAACGATATATGTCCAAGAAAAATCTTTCCCTACAACGTAAAACTCAAAATAGTCTTCGACTTTTTCAGCAGTATCAAATTCTTCCGTAAGAGCAACCGGCGTATCTTCAAAATCAAATTGAAGAGAAAGCGCACCCTCTTTATCTGCTCTATCGAATGCTTTTCGCGCTTCGTCTCCCTCTAAATATTCTCCATCGGGTATAATGTTATAATAAAATGCGTGCCATATATATCGTTTGCGTATGCATCTACGATACTGTGCGTCGGTAAGCTCGGGAATAAATTCTTTCAGCCAACGCGCAAAAAAAGGATTTTTCTTAAAATTGCTATTATTTTTTGCAACCGCCCTTAACCGTTTTACAGCAGCCTTAAACTCTTTTTTATCCATATTCAAAACCCCTGTTTATAAGAATTATATACTTTTTTTACATTAATATCAAGTAAATAGCCGAGGTGCAATTTTGCACTTCCTTTTTTTTATTTTCTGATGTTTATAAAAATTTTTTTGTGTCAATAAACATTTTCGTAAACGATTTAAGGAGGTGCTTATGCGGTTTTTCAGACAGTTTTTAAAACTTTTGGCGATAACGCTAATCGCATCTGCACTTATCGTAGTAATTGCCGTATGCCAGACAAGACCTTGCTTCGAGGGAAGCGAAAGCTATTCGTTTTTTGTGGGCAACACCTCGAAAAACTGCAAAGAAGTGCGCGCGGACAGTAACGCAGCATTGAAAAAGCTTACCCTTTCAAACGTGTGCGGAGAATGTGCGGAATATTCCGAGTTCGATTTTGAAAGCTATTTAAAATCGGTCAACGGCGAAATAGTTTTCGTGGAAGAGCTTTCCGACAGCGTAAACTACTACTGCAAAGCCGACTTGCCCTATTCGGTTAATCTGTACGGCGAGGAAATAAATCTTCACGTGTGCGTGAAATCCGATTCCGTGAAAGTAGGGACGCCGATAATATTCGGAGGGTACTAAAAAAATTTATTAAAGCGGTGTATAAAAATTTTTACCGCTGGCAATAAAAAATTTGCAAGACAAAAATAAGGAGATTTTATATGGAAAACAAAAAAGGCAAAAAGAAAGTTTTACTCTACTACCTGATTTTAGCGGCTTGTCTGCTTATAATCGCGGCAGTGACGGTAACCGTTGTGCTTACCGTAGGAAGAAATACGGCGCCCGTATCAGACGGACAACAGAGCGAAGAACCCAACAAGGATCCCGACGACGGCAAGGAACCCGTTGACCCCGACGACGGCAAGGACAAGCCTACGAATACCGACGACGGCAAGTATCGTCTGCCTATGGACAAGTCCAACGTGACTTGCGGTTACGAGTTTGCGCACGATATAACCTTAAACAGATATCTTGTGCATCAGGGAATGGACTTTGACGGCAAAGCGGGCGACAAGGTATACGCAGCTCTTGACGGAACCGTAGCCAAGGTTGTCAGAGACGATCTTCTCAACGAGAATTACGTTACCATCACCCATAAGGACGGCATGACTTCCACCTATCTGTATATTGACGCCAAGGAAGGACTTAAAGCGGGCGATACCGTAAAGAAAGGCGACGTTATCGGCACGATTGCAGTTGCCGGCGGTATGGAAATGGACCAAGGCGAGCACCTCCACTTTGAAATGAGAACGAACGGTAAAACCGTTGACCCCGACACCTACCTCGACATAGTCGAAAAATAAAATCACCGAAAAATTATGCATAGCGGAACTGCCCTTGAAGTTCCGCTATGCCCTTTTGTTAATTTTTATAAAAATTTGTTATATTTGACAAAAAATAACAAAAATAAATTTTCATATCGGAAAATTAACATAATTTATAATTTCAAACATATTATATTGTTAGAAACTAACAAAAATAACTTTTTAAAATTTTTTTGAAATGTTATTGACTAACACTTTAAGCAGTGCTATACTACGGGTGAAATTTGAAAGAGAACTAACAAAAAGGAGGATTTGAGAATGTTTTTCTACGAGAATCTTAACGAAATGGAAGCAGATGAAAACAACGAACTCGCCGTATCCCCTATAGAATACGTCGTATTAAACTGCGGAAGATAATTTCGCCACCAAAAACTAAAGCAATCCCCGCCGCGGCTTTGTCCGCAGCGGGGTTTATTAATTTATTTCGATACTTGAAATCTGTTTTTCGGTTACGCCCGAATAGTTGATAATAGCGCACTTGTCCAAAACGGGCGCGGGTGAAAGTAAATAATCGGAAACGCACTTTAAATTTATTCCGATTTTTTTTGCCCTCTCCTTCACCTCTTCGTCGTTTTTTGCCGTGGGAAAACGGATTAAAAGATGAAGTCCGCTTCCCGTATCCAAAACTTCGGTAGGGTACGGCAAAAGCTTAACCTTTTCGTAAACGGCTTGCCGAACCGCCTTATAGCGGTTTTTCAACCTTGAAATGTGCCTTTCGAAAAATCCGCCGTCAAGCATTTTTGCAAGCGTCTTCTGCTCGAATAAGGGAACGGCGCATGCGCTCGATTCGAATAGTTTCAAATACCTTTCGTACAGTCCGTGCGGCAAAACCATATACCCCATACGCATTGACGGGGCAAGGCTCTTTGAAAAGGTATTCATATAAATTACTCTGTCGGGGCAGAGGTTATACGCGCACTGCAAGGGCTTGCCGACAAGGCGGAATTCGCTGTCGTAGTCGTCCTCTACTATATATCCGTCGTTTTCGCGCGCCCATTTTATAAGGCGAAGCCGTTCGGAAACGGGCGCAACCGCCCCCGTCGGGAACTGGTGCGACGGAGAAAAATGTACGACCGTAGCCCCGCTTTTTTCCACCTCACCGCAGTTTATGCCCGCATCGGTTACACCTACACCAACGACCTCGGCGCCGTTTAAAATATAGGTTGAACGTATTTTTCCGTAGCCGGGGTTTTCGACTGCGTAAAGCTTGTCCCGCCCCAAAAGCTGAACGATAATTCCGTAAAGATACTCGGCGCCCGCGCCGATAACGATATACCTCGGGTCGACGTCTATCGCGCGCGCCCGGTAAAGGTAGCTTGCAACCGCCCTTTTAAGCTCGGCGTCGCCGTCGCACGGAACGCGCTGTAAAAGATGCTCTCCGCAGTCGGAAAGCACACTTCGCATCAGCCTCGACCACACCGAAAAGGGAAACAGCTCGGTCAAAGTATTGCCCTTTACGAAATCTATTTTGTATTCGGCCTTTTTCTCCCGAACAATTTCGGGCAGTTCGCGCTTGCCGTAAAAATCGGCGTTTACCTCTTCAACGAAATATCCGCTGCGTTCCTTGGAATAAATATATCCCTCGGCAAGAAGCTGGTCGTACGCGTTCTGCACGGTTATCACGCTGACGGACGCATTTTCCGCCATTGCCCTTTTTGACGGAAGACGAAACCCGCTTTTAAGCTTGCCCGATAAGATATCGTCACGGATATGCTCGTACAGAGAATAATATTTATTTTTTTCGTCTAAATCGTAGCTTAACATCTGATATTATCAATTTTTATTAATTTGGATATTTTCATAATACCACGATTGGAATATAATGTCAAAGCTATGAAAAACAAAAAGGCTTTTTTTACAACGAAATGGATTGCTTACACGGCCATGCTGACCGCACTCGTGGTCGCAACGGGATATATCCCGGGGATACCCGTACTCACCGGTAAAATTTATTGGTGCGACTTCGTGATATATCTTGCGGCATACATAACCGACCCTCTGGCTTCGTTTATCGTCGGCGGAATAGGCACGACCTTTTTCGACTTGTTCGGCATAAACGGCACGGCGTACAACGCAATACCGTCACTGTTCATTCACGGAGTTCAGGGACTTTGCGCAAGCGTACTGTTTATGCTTTGGAGAAAATTTGTGCCCTGCAAAAATAACACTAAGAAGGAAGTGCTCGGCGCGGTTATATCAAGCATACTGCCCGCACTTATCGTAATTTTCGGATATTTTATAAAGCGCCTTACCTGGGAGCATTTGGCGGTTGAAATTGCGCTTTACAAAATGCCCGCCAACGTTTTGCAGGAAATTGTAGGTATAACGATTGCCGTTATAATCTGCTACGCAACTTCCTTTAAAAGGCAGCTTGAAAAGAACAATTTGCTGCCCGACTTTGCAAAAGAAATTCTCGACAAAGCCCCTCCGCAGGAAAATACGGAAAACGAAGAAATTACCGAGGAACAAAACTTCGAATAAATTCATACAATTAAAAAAGCTCCCGAACTATTCGGGAGCTTTTTTATAGTTTAATTTTGTTGTGCGATTTCCGCTGTTTCTTCGTTTTGCACGAAGTCGGGCGTACCGGGGTTGAAATCGGCAAGCTTTATTCTTTCGCCCGCATACTGCTTGAAATATATTGCCTTTATCGTTGAAAGCTCCTCTGTAGAAAGTGCCGTCTTGTCGATAACGAGTGCCAGCGACGGGGTCACGTAAATGAACATATACCGTTTACCTTCAAGCGTTTTACATACTGCGCTGTCGTAGTATTTGGAAGCGTGTAAGATCTCGCCTTCAACCTCTTCCTTCGCGCAGATGCCGCCCTTATAAAACTCGTACTCGTATACCGTGCGGGGCATCGATTTTTGCAAGTCCTTTTTAAGCGAAAACTTAATCATTGCGCCCAAGGCAGTTATAAGCAGACAGAACAGAAAGAGCCCGAACATAAGTCCCGCCAAATCGGGTTTTTGCAAATAGTAAAATATGAATATTAACACTATAAAAACTACGGACACAGCAAGCGAACCTGCAATAAGCTTATTGCTTGTTTTGCGCGACGGCGCGTTTAATTCCTTTTTCGCCTCGGCAGTGTACTCCGTGCGAACCTTTATCGTGTTCTTTTCTGTTATCATTTTTTTCTCCGATTTGTCAATATTTTGCAAGCACTTATGCGATTTGGAGAAGCAAGCAAAACAAGGTGCGCAAAAGCTTGTCGATAGCCTCTTGCCCGAGCAGAAGCTCAGCTCCTGAAAATTGGTTTTGTAAAAGTATATAAACTATATCAGATTTTTTAAATATTGTCAATTTTAAAAGCGGGGACTTGCCGTCCCCGCAATTTATTTATTCATTTTAAAGCTTCCGTTTTTTATATCGTTCAAAATACCCGTTTTCAAAATTGTTTTGGTGGAAGCGTTTTTAAAGTCCTCTTCCGCTTGGGTTATGACCGCTTGCAACACTGGGTAAAATTCCTTGAACCCGCTTGATAAAAGATAATAGGAAAGCGACCCGGGGACGGTGTTTATTTCGCTTAGGTAAACGACGTCGTCGCTTAACAAAAAGTCGAAGCGGACAATGCCGCGCATATTCAGCCGCGAATACACGTTCGCGGTTATTTTTTTAATCTTTTTGGAAATTTCCTCGGGGATATCCGCGGGCAAAACGCTTCTGCCTCCTCCCGAATACTTGTCGTCGAAGCTTAAAATATCGCCCTTTGTTACCGCCTCTTCGCACTCCGAGGTTATCACCTTGCCCTCCGCAAAGTAAGCCGCGCAGTTTATTTCACGGCGGTTTTCTATGTACTTTTCGCAGATGACTCCGTCGTCGTAGAGGAACGCCGCGGCGACAGCCGTTTCAAGCTCTTCTCTGTTTTCGACGCATTCGATACCGATACTCGAACCCAGCTTTGCGGGCTTGACGATTATCGGATATTGCAGTTTTTCCGCCTTTAAAAATTCGCTTGGCTCGTGGAGATATACGTATTTGGCGACCTTTACGCCGAGAGAGCGCAGCACGCGTTTCGTATAATATTTATCCATAAATGCGGCGGACTCGAACATACCCGCGCTTGCAAGCGGAATATCGTTGAGCGCGAAAAGTCCGCACACACCGCCGCCCTCGCCCCAGCCGCCGTGACAGCAGTTAATACCGACGTCCACCTTCAGAAACTTCTTGATGCGCTTGTTCTTTTTCAAGACGTACACACCGCCCTTACCCACGACGGCGCGCGGAAATTTTGCAAAGCCCTCGTCTTTGAAATTCGTAATATCCAAAAGTCCGTCGCCGGTGAAAAGCTCGCCGCGCTGCGACATATATAGGGGTATAACGGTGTTGCCGCCGCTCTTCAAAACGTTTGCCGCCATCGTTCCCGTAATTACGGAAACTTCGTTTTCATTTGATCTGCCGCCGAATATTACGGCTATATTTTTACCCATAAAAAAATTCACCTCCGCTGAAAAATTCCTTAGCTTTGGTGAATTTTATATTTTAATAAATATCGGGTAAATCATTGAGGAAAAGCACGGTATCGCCAGAATGTAAATACCCTTTCAGCTCTTCTTGTGCGCTTGCAAGAGTGGGCATGACTACGATTTTTTCCATATCGCCGCCAGAGGCTTTGTATCCCTTTTCCACGAATTTTACAAGCGTGTCGCCGACTAATATCACGAGGTCGAAGCCGACAAGCTCTTTACCGAGCGCGCTGTTTTCGTCCTCTTCGAGAACTCCGAGCTCGACGAGTCCGGGGGTTACCACGATTTTTCTGCCGTCGAAATATTTTAAAACTTTGAGTGCGGCGCGCGCGCCCTTTACGTTGGAGTTGTAACCGTCGTCAAGGATATTTACCCCGCCGCTTTCGATTAACTGAAGTCTGTGTTCGATATAGTCTATGCCGCCTATTGCCGAAGCGATTTCGTCCAAAGTCATTCCCACGGCGAACGCTGCTTCCGCAGCAAGCGCGATATTGTTTGCGGAGTGTTCGCCCAAAAGCTTCGTCTTTACCCGCTTACTCTCTCCGCCGAGCGTCAGCGTGAATTCGGTACCGTCTTTACCGCTTACAATATCCGTTGCACACGCGCAACGCGATTTATTGTAGTTAAAGTCGGCAAATAAATCGAATGCGTCGTCGGCAATAACCGTCACGTTTTTAGTGGCTGAAAGAATTTCCGCCTTTGCATTCACAATATTCTTAAAAGTCAAAAAAGTTTCAAGGTGCTGTCCGCAGATACCGGTAATCAGCGAATAATCGGGCGGGCAGATTTCACAAAGCTCTGCAATGTCGCCTATATGCCTTGCGCCCATTTCGGCAATGAATATATCGTAGTCTTCGAGGTTTGCGTTGTTAACCGCAAGCGCGATTCCTATCGGGGTATTGTGCGAACGGGGAGTAGTCAAAACTCTGTACTTTTCCGAAAGCAGATCAAACAGAATATTTTTCGTAGTGGTCTTGCCGTAGCTTCCCGTTATGGCAATGACCTTGACGTTCGACTGTGCAAGCTTTTTCTTCGCTTGGCGTATAAACTTTTTATTGTGCGGAACCTCGTAAATTTTGGCAATGCCGTTTGCAAGCATTAAAAGAGGAATTGCCGAAAGTGGCATAACCGCAAGGGGAACGTACCTTAAATACGAGAAAACTTTATTCCCCCAAACGTAGTCGGCAAAGTTTAAAAGCGTAATTAAAAGATATGAAATAATTGCAAATACGAGGAAAGCAATCGCGTAAAGCCGTTTAAATCTCGGCGTGGGCGTCACTTCCGAACGGAGCGCAACCTTTTTATCTGCAAAAAAGTAAAGCACGAAAAATACGAGATACGCCGCGAGGGATACGACCGCCGCCCATTCACCCGCAAAGGAAAAGGCGAGCCCTATTGCCGCCGACGAAAGGGCGCACATCATTGCAAGGAATACAAACCGCTGAAATGCGAGGTTGCCTTGTCTTTTTACCCAGTCGAAATACTTTTTATTACTGTATCCCGACGACTGTAAAACGCCCGCTTGCTTATACACGGCAACGCACAAAAGGCACGCAAGCACGATAGCCGTGACTGCGCACTCAACTGTTTTGGGTACGGAAATGAAGATGCCCATTCTATTCCTCCGTAAGAAAGTTGTACACTAATTTATTGAACTCGTCGGGGTGTTCCGAAAAACAGAAATGCCCGCCGTCCAAAAGACAAAGACGGCTTCCGACGATTAAATTTTTAAAAGTTTCACCCTCCTCAGTAGGCGGGGTTACGGTATCGTTCCGCCCGTAAATTAAAAGGGTGTTGTTTTTTATATTCGAAGCGCTTCCGCGCAAATCTTCGTTCACGATTTTCTTGTAGCTTTCCCGCATTACGGGGGAAAGCGTGCGGTACTCTTCGCTTCCGTAATGCTTTTCGGCAAACTTCGGGAAAAACCTTTTTACACGTCTGTACGCCTTTACCCTACGCATATATTGCGCCGAGCGGGGTTTTACTATTCCCGCGCCGCCGGTTATAATAAGCTTATCCGCTGCCCCTCCGCGTTCGCCCAAATATTTCAGCGCGACCCGCGCCCCGAAGGAATGGGCAAGGATATGCGGATTATGTAATTTGCTTTTTTTAATGAATGAGTCAAGCCAGTCGCAGTAGTCGTCCACAGAATACGGTGTATCTATCGGCGAGCTTTTGCCGAACCCCAGAATATCGGGTGCGGTGACCTTGAAATTTTGCGACAAAAATTTTATCTGATAGTAAAAGCTTTCCTTGTTTGACAGATATCCGTGCAGAAGAAGAATATCCTTGCCGTCTCCGACGCAAACAGTCGAAACGAATTTACCGTTTAATAAAATATAAATAACCTCACAGATTTTTAACCATTACAAGGCAATCTTCGCCGTCGGGATAGTAACGCGTGCGCGCATATGCGCCCGCGAATCCGTTTTTAAGATACAGCCCCATTGCCGCCGAGTTGGAAACGCGCACTTCGAGAAAGACCTTCTCCGCGCCCTTTTCCTTTGCCACTGCACAAAGCTTTTTTAAAAGGTTGGTGCCTATGCCGCCGTTACGGTAATTTTCGGCAACTGCAACGTTACCGATATCCGCGGAATCCGCCGCGACGGTAACCCCGCCGTAACCCGCGATTTCCCCTTCGTCCTCGCACAGCACGCCGAAAAACGTAGGCATTTCAAAAACCGACGCAAGCGTTTTATAGCTCCAGGCTTCGTCGGAAAATATATCCCTTTCCATTTCGGAAATTTTTAAAATATCCTCGTATCTCCACTCTCTTATCAGCATTTGCGATTTTCCTCCGCTTGCGATTTTCTGACGTACAGCGCTTGCATCTTGTCTGATTTCTCAGCACTTTTTGCTTTCACCGCGCAGTAAAGACAGTTTTGAATATCAAGTTTAGTATATCCCGAAAGCGGCAAATCTTCAAACCCGTACAAGTTAGCGTTAAGGTTTTCAACCTCTTCCGCGCTCATATAGCGGGGCTTGAAAATTACTTCCTTTTTATTATTGAAACCACAGACGTAATAATGAGAATGCGCCGCGTCGATTACCGTGTAAAAATCATCGTCCTCAACATTATATGCCAAAAGTTCGAAAGCGGTTACAGATACCAAAGGTTTGCCCACTCCGACTGCAAAGCCCTTTGCCGTGGAAATGCCTATGCGGATACCCGTAAACGAACCGGGGCCGGTCACCGCCGCGAAAAAGTCACATTCGGCGGGGGATAGGGAAGCTTCTTTTAAGACCTTGTCTATTTCGCCCATAAGCACGACGGAATGCTTCAAAGCGCAGTCGGGAAGGTAACGCGCAGCCACCTTTGCACCCTTTACCGCCAAAACCGCCAGATACCGCGAAGACGTATCTATTGCAAGAAAATTACTCATATTCTATCCGCCTTTTGTCGTTGCCGAGTTTTATGATGTTAACCTTTTTTACTTTTTCGGGAAGTACGGATGCTATATTTTCTGCCCATTCCACAAGGCAGATTCCGTCCGAGTAAAAATAGTCGCATAGCCCGAGCGCTTCGGCTTGTCCGCCGTCGGATAAGCGGTAACAGTCGAAGTGATACAAAACACCGTTATAGTCGTTCATATAGGCATAGGTGGGGCTTAAAATTTCGTCCTCTATTCCAAGTCCCAAGGCAACGCCCTTTGCAAACACGGTTTTACCCGCGCCCATTTCGCCGTTTAAAAGCACGACGTCGCCGCCCTTCAATGTCTTTGCGAAATTCTTTGCAAACTCTATCGTTTGGTTTGCGCTGTCGGAAATAAAAATCGCCATACGGGTATATTATACTCCGTACGGCGTTTAATTGCAAGAAATTTATTTTATTAATTCGCTAATCACTTCACTTGCTATTATTAATCCTGCAACAGACGGAACGAACGCACAGCTTGCGGGAACCCGCTCGTTTGTCGACGGCTCTTCCTTTGAGTATACGACTTTTAAGCTTTCGATACCCCTCTTTTTCAGCTCTCTGCGCATCACCCTTGCAAGCGGACAGACGGAAGTTTTGTAAATATCGGCGACCTCGAACGCGGTAGGATCTTTTTTATTACCCGCGCCCATACAGCTTATTAAGGGAACGTTAGCTCTTTTTGCGTTTTCTATTATTGCAAGCTTGCCCGTCACCGTATCGATCGCGTCGACGATATAATCGTAAACGGAAAAGTCAAAGGGCGTTTCGGGCAGATAAAACAGCTTGTGCGCCATCACCTTGCAGTCGGGGTTTATATCCGTAATGCGCTTTTGGGCAACCTCGACTTTATCTTGACCCAAAGTCGAGTGAAGGGCATATATCTGGCGGTTAATATTGCTTGGCGCTACCTTGTCGCCGTCAATCAAATCGATTGCGCCTATGCCGGAACGCACCAGCGCTTCGACAACGTAACCTCCCACGCCGCCTATTCCGAACACCGCAACTCGGCATTCTTTAAGCTTTTTTAAAGCTTCGTCGCCGAACAGCGTTCTCGTCCTTGAAAATATATCTTCCATATTTTTAATATAGCAACTTGCCCGATTTTTGTCAAGAAAAAGCCGAGGCGTTAAGCCCCGGCTTTGATTATTGCTCCGTATTTTTGCGTCTGGTAAACTTAGCGTTGGTAAGCTTAATAAGCTTTGAAAGCGGCTTGTATAAAAGGAATGCCACAGCCGAAAGTGCCGCAACCTTTATAAAGTTGAACAGCGTTGTCCAGTGCCACACTTTTAAGAAGGTTTTCATGCCGAGCGACCAGTTGAACCCGACGAATACCGGGAAATTAAGTAACAAGTTTACGGGAATCGACCATAACGTTCTTGCAAGGCACGCGATAGCTATTCCGACAAGCACAGCCTTTATGCCCTTATACTTTTTGTATAGAATAGAGGGAATAAGTATAAACGGCAGCATTACGATTACGTTTGCAAGCTCGCCGACGAATGCCGAATTTGTGAAGCAAATACCGTAAATCAGTTCCTTCAATACGCCCGAAATTATTCCCGCGACGGGGCCTAACGAATAGGCGCAAATCAAAATGAATGCGTCAGAAAAGTCAAGCTTTAAATACGGCACGGCGGGCAGAACCGAAAACTGCAACATTCTCAGAACGAACGAAAGCGCCGTAAAAATCGCAATATACGATATGCGCGTTGCCGTGAAGTAGTTTTTGAATACTTCGCCTATGCTCTTCTTGCTCTTTACCTCGGACATTCCCTCGGTAGGCTCTGCGGGCTCTTCAAGCCCGACTTGCTGTGTGCTGTCCGCAGTTTCTGCGGACTCATTGATTTCTTCTTCCATAAAAGAACTCCTTAAAAAATTTTTTATTTTTAAAGTTGTTCCTTGAAAAAAATCGTCCCGAAAATTCGGGACGAAAATACGACGAATTATCGCATTATTCTTTTAACATCCGGACTGTAACCGTAGGTGCAAGAATTTCACTCGCTCGGGGTTTTCAGAGAAAACCTTCGCGGACTGTAACCGCCAGTGGGGAATTTCACCCCGCCCCAAAGAATAACTTTAAATTGTAACTGTATTATATTGTGTAATTTAACTGTTGTCAAGCGTTTTCGGAAGGTTCGGAGGGTTTCTCAGCTTTGTCTTCGGCAGCCCCCTCTTCTGTAACGCCGGTATCTTTTTCGTCTTCCTTGGCTTCGGCATCCTCGGTTGCGGCAAGCTCTGCTTTAGCCGTTTTTTCTTTCTTTTCGGCAAACGCGAAGAACCTTTGACCGAAATAGTTAAGCACGGTGTAAAGTCCGGCGCCGACTATTAAAGCGATAAACTCCTTCCACTTGTCGGCAATGCCCGAATTTTTGAGGGCAAGTTCCATTAAAGGTTTTGCGCCGAGATAGGAAACGACGTAGCACAAAAGCACGGTGACGATAAATTTGACCACTATCATCTTCGACTTTTCTTTGTTGCCGAACGACCAGTACTTATTGAGGAAGTAGCTTAGTATTCCGCCGACAACGTAGTTAATGGCCGAACAGATAATGTACGAAGCGGTGTAATCGGTAGTGCCCAAAACGAAAACCAGTTTTTGGGCAAATACGGGAACGGTTTTGTTGAATATGAATGACAACAGCAACATTATTCCCATACCGACCGCGGTATTCGCAACGCCGACAATTAAAAATTTAAGAGTTTTTTTGTCTATGAATTTTTTGAAAAAAGTAATAATCTTATTCATGTTTGGGCTCCGCGTCGACTAAGCTTTCAGCAATAAAGTAGCGCGGTCTGTGTTTTACTTCAAAGTAGGTTTTACCTACGTAGTCGCCGATAATTCCAAGCGAAAATTCCAAAATTCCGCTCATCGTAACGATTGACGAAATAACTATCCATACGGAACTTGAGATATTCAAGCAGAAAAGAGTAATAGTTGCAGCCAAGCCCAAGATACCTATTAACGTAAAGAATAAGCCGGCGCGGCGAACGAATTTTATGGGCGTTAACGTCAGCGAGGTTATGCCCTCGTACGCAAGCGCAAGCATTTTCTTCAAGGGATACTTGCTTTCGCCAGCAACGCGCTTTTCGCGGTCGTAGAAAACCAAATCAGACTTATAACCTATCATGGGCACGAGTCCGCGGAGGAACAGATTACATTCCTTGTATTCGCTTAAGCCGTTTACTGCGCGCCTTGACATGAGGCGGTATTCCGAGTGGTTAAACACGATATCCCCGCCCATCTTTTTAATAATTTTGTAAAAGCTTTCAGCCGTAAAGCGTTTGAAAAAGCTGTCCTTTTTTCTCGCCTTTCTTACGCCGTAAACGATATCGCAGCCCTCTTCGAACTTTTCAAGCATTTCGTCTATTGCGTTTATATCGTCTTGCAAATCAACGTCCATAGTAATGGTCGCGTCTGCGTACTTTGCCGCCGTTTCAAGCCCCGCAAGCATTGCATTCTGCTGGCCCTTATTTCTTGAAAGATTTACGCCCGCATAATGCTTGTCCTCTTCGTGAAGCTTTGTAATCAATTCCCACGTCTTATCGCGCGAACCGTCGTTGACGTAAAGTATTCTGCTGTCGTCGCTGATTTTTTTCGCTTGTATAAGTGAAAACAGCTTTTCTTTCAGTATAGGCGCTGAAATGGGAAGCATTTCCTCTTCATTATAACACGGCAACACTATGTATAAAACCGTCATTTTGTAAACTCCTTTAATGCGTATAAATAATACGTTTCTATTCTGGTATCCGAACGCTGTCTTGCCGTAGCAAGCAATTCGTATTTTTCGCTTATTGCTTCGGGTAGGGGCGCAATACATACGACGTAATCCGCCTTGCCTTCCGTAACCCATTCCTTCTGAGTATCCGTAATTTCGTCAAGCTTAATATTCGGTTTGAAAAAATATTTGCACTCGGGAACGGTGTCCGTCGCGGTATTAATTCCCAAGTCGAGCGCATTGTAATTGAGTATGTTTCCCGAAAAGTGGGTTTCTTCTATTATTTTGGCGAACTTGTACTGCACGCGAGAGCTTGTCGGGGAAAACACCCTATACCTTATGGGGTTAACCGCAAGTGAAAGTCCCGAAAGTGCGAACACGCAAATTCCCGCAACGACGTAGAATTTTTTTAAAACCTTGTCCAAAGCCTTCGAGGTAAACTTAAGCTTGCACAGCGCAACCATTCCGATAAACGCGTACATGCAGACGGTAAAGCCGTAATACACTCCGCCGCGTCCGCCGGCATAAATCAAGAAGTTCATACAGCCGTAGGTCGTAAAAATCGCCGCCTTTTCACGACGGTTTATATCCTTCGTAAAAATGAGATAAACAAACCCGGGCAGTATTAAAAGATAGAAGCTGAGTCCGAAATATATCGAGCGGATAAACACCCATAAAGGCCAGAAAATCTTTTTAATGAATCCGACGATATTTCCTCTCGTTCCCGAACTGTATACGAATAAATTATCGTAGAAGTAAACTTCCCATAAATCCTTGAACGCGCCGTGTACGCCGAAGTAAATGAATACGGGCAAGCTCACTACCAGAAACGCGCCGAAGAACGCGCCGATACCGGCAAGCAGATGCTTCCACGTTTTGTCCTTGAGTTCGAAAATGAGCATAATCACGGCCCAGCCGAGATAGAACCCGCAGAGCGTATACTTTATCCAGAAAGCAATAGCCGCGAACGCGCCGACAGCCGCATACCTTATAAGGCTGACCTTTCCGCCCTTTGCGTATTCCAAGAGGTACCAAAGCGATACCGCCATAAACGGCATAACCAGCTCTTCCGCGCTGTCACCGTGAAATAACGTGAAAGACGAATAGCTTGCGAACATTATGAAAGGCAGACAGATAAGCGCGTACTTCTTTTCTAAGTATAAAAGGAGAATACGGTACTCTGCATAAGCAAACACGAAAGCAAGCGCAATCTCTACAAGATAAATGCCGATGAACGTGCGGTGGGATATGAGATACGCAACCGAGTGCAAGGCGTAGATATAAAAGCCCTTATGGTCGAATATATCCCTATACAGCACTTTGCCTTTAAGCATTGCCTTGCCCACGGTAAAGTAAATGTTGGAGTCAACCCACTCGTTATTCGGATACATGAACGAGCAAGTACTGCATACCGTCATAAAGATGAACGCCAACCCCGCTATCCACAGAAAGTGACCGTAGCGGGTCAAAAAATTTATAAATTTTTCTTTTGCAGTCGTTTCATCCATTACTCAGACCATTAAAGTATACTATTTTTTATAATTATATCACTGTTAATTATAAAATTCAAGTGTTTGACTTGCTAAATAATGGACAAAGTTATATAATAAGGCAACGAGGTACGATATGCAGAGGAAAATTATTCGCGATTACCGTTTCTGGGCTATACTGATATGCGCGGGGCTTTTTATCTCCTTGGGGATAATAAACCTTTTGAAAATTTCTATTCCCACGGCAAAGTTCGGCGCTTTGAGCTGTGCGTTCATTTATATTGCCACGGCTTTGCCCTTCATAGTCTTTTTCGTTTTCGCGGCGTTAAAGCTTAAAAAAAGCAGAACATTAATCATTGTTGCCGCAATGTTTGTACTCTCGTATATAATAAGAATTTGGTTTGCGGATTTCCAAAGTAACGACTACATTTACTTCCTTTCCAAATGGATGGCGGAATACAGATCGCTGGGCATTAAAGAGTGCTTCGTGCAGCAAGTGGGAAACTATTCCCCTCTTTACAACTACTTTTTAATCGCGTTTTCGCGAATGAATATATATGAATTATACCTAATAAAAACGCTGTCGTTCTACTTCGAGGCGCTGACGGTATTCTTCGCGGTAAAGATTATCTGCTTTGTGCGGAAAGAAAGCTTTAACTTTTTGTGGGCTGCAATCTTTTTGCTCCTTCCCATCCCCTTTACGAACAGCAGCCAGTGGGCGCAGTGCGACACCGTGTACACCATGTGCGTGGTCGCGGGAATTTACTTCGCGCTGAAATGCAACTGCATCCCCGCATATATTTTCATAGGCTTGGGACTTGCGTTCAAAATGCAGACGGTTTTGATTCTTCCCGTAGGTTTGGTTCTTCTGCTTGCAAAAAATTCCGACGGTAAAAAATATCTTTTATGGAGATATATCTGGATAGTTCCTCTCGTATTCTTTGCGGCAAGCAGTCTGCCCGTATTCTTCGGCGGAAGCTTCTTCAAGGTGCTATCCGTTTACTTCAACCAGACGACTGAAGGAAATGCTAATCAACCACTCAACGGCCGCTGTGCAAATATTTTATATCCGTTTTCGTCTATCCCCGACAAGAGCGTAGCTTATTACATACTGCTCGTCTTGTTTATAGCGATAACCGCAGTGACGGATATATTTATAATTTACCGCACGCTTAAAAAGGCGGGTAAAGCCCTCGACGTGCAGACGGCGCTTTTGCTGTGCGTGCTTCTTCCTTTAAACTCGGTATTCTTTATGCCGAAGATGCTTGACAGATTTTATTACATTGCCGAAATTTTCTTGATAATCTATTTCGCAACATACCGCGACAAAAACTCGTTCACGGCGTATGTGCTTTTGGAAACAGCGCAGTGGCTTGTGTATATGCGCGCACTGCGAAAACTTTACGCATTGGTTGTCGCTCCGTTCTTCTCGCTTGGCGCGCTTATCATTGCATACGCAATATTCTTTAAAAAATTGCCGTTTGAAAATACCGGCAAAATGAAGGGGCTTACTTCAAAGCTTAACAGCTTTGCAACGCTTATAACGGAAAGCCCGAAAGAAGCCGTTGACGAAACCCCGTCAGACGTTCCCGACGAACCGGCGACGGAAAATAACGAAGAATAATAAAAAGCATCTGCTATGTTGCAGATGCTTTTTTATTTTATAAATTCTTTTCAAGGAACTCTCTGGTTTCGCTCTTCGAAGTATAGCCGAGAGATTTAGCAGCTTCCTCGCCGTTTTTGAAAACCGCAACGAGGGGAATAGACATAATGCCGTAACGCCTTGCAAGTTCCATATTTTCGTCTATGTCAACCTTGACGAAAACCGCCTTGTCGGCAAAGTCTTTAGATACCTCGTCCATAACGGGCGCAAGCATTTTGCAAGGGCCGCACCACGTTGCGAAAAAATCGCATACGACGGGCTTGTCCCCCTTTAAAAGTTCATCGAATTTTTCGGTGTTGATTTGTTCCATTATTTTTTTCCTCTACTTTAAGTATGAGTAAATATCTTCTAATTTAACCGCTTGCTGCGTTCCGTCGGACATTTTCTTTAAATTGACTTCGCCACTATTGAGCTCGTCCTCGCCGATAACCGCAACATATTCCGCGCCCAATTTGTCCGCGTACTTAAATTGCGCCTTTACTGAACGCTCCATAAGGTCGCATTCCGCATTAATTCCCTTATTTCTAAGCAGATTTGTAACTTTAAACGCAACTTCGCGCGTTTTTTCGTCCATACCCGCGATATATATGCGGGTCTTTTTATTTTCGGGAATTTTTATGCCCTCGGCTTCCATTACCATTAAAAGCCGCTCTATTCCCCCGCCGAAGCCGACAGCGGGAACGGGCTTTTCGCCTATCTGCTGTAAGAGGGTATCGTATCTTCCCCCTCCGCAGACGGTGCCTTGCGCGCCCGCCGCGCTTGATATAAACTCGAATACGGTACGGCTGTAATAGTCAAGCCCGCGCACGATTTGGGGATTTACTTCATATTTAACCCCGCTTATATCCAACAGCTTTTTAACTTCGCCGAAGTACGCACGGCAAGAATCGCAGAGATAATCCGTAATTGCGGGAGCGTTAACCGTAAAGCGTTTGCACCTTTCGTCCTTGCAGTCGAGCATGCGCATAGGGTTCTTTTCGAAACGCGCATTACAGTCCGCGCACATTTCCGACAAGTGCGGTCTGAAATAATCTTTAAGCGCAAGCGCGTATTCTTTTCTGCACTCGGCACAGCCGATAGAATTGATTTGCAGTTTTACTTCCTTAAGCCCTAATCTTTTATAGAAAATATCTACGAGGGTTATGACCTCCGCATCCGCTTGCGGACTGTCCGAGCCGTAAAGCTCGACGCCGAACTGGTGGTGTTCTCTCAGTCTTCCCGCTTGCGGGCGTTCGTATCTGAACGCGGGCGAAAAGTAGTACATCTTTGCGGGAAGCCCTTCGTTAGCCATTCCGTTCTCCACGAACGAGCGTGCAACGCCCGCCGTGCCCTCGGGTTTTAAAGTGACCGAACGGTTGCCCTTGTCTATAAAGGTGTACATCTCTTTTTTTACTATATCGGTGGTGTCGCCAACTCCGCGCAAGAAAAGCTCGGTATGCTCCAAAACGGGCGTCCTTATTTCCTTAAACCCGAACGAATGCGCAACCTCGCGCGCGGTGGCTTCGATATACTGCCACTTATACGACTGCGACGGCAGTACGTCCTTCATTCCCTTTGCTATGTTTATCATAATAACCTCATTCGGCGGTTTCGCCGAAATATTTCTTTAAGCTTTCAGCGGCTTCTTCGTGTCCGCGCCTTGCCGCCTCGCGCCAAAACTCTTTTGCCTTTTCGTTGTCGGCTTTTACGCCGTAACCGTTGTGATAACATTCGCCCAGTCTGAACGCGGCGTCTTTTTCAAGTTTATAACTATCCGTAAACAGCTGTACGGCGCGTTTATAATCTTGCTCCACTCCGTCGCCGTCGAAATAACAGCGGCCGAGATTATATTTGGCAATGTTGCTTTTTTCGGCGGCGGCTTGTAAAATTTCGATTGCCTTTTGCTTGTTTTGCGCCGTACCCTCGCCTTTGAGGTAAGCTTCCGCCATTTTGATTTTGCCGAAAATTTCGCCTTTGTCTGCGGCTTTATTATAGTAGTCGAAAGCCGCTCTGTCGTCTTTTAAAAAGCCCTTGCCTTCCTTGCACATATCGCCTAAACGAACGTAAGCGAAATAATATTCCGCGGCTACGGCTTTTTTATACCAGCTTTCCGCCTTGTAATAGTCGGGGTTGTTTTCGTCGTAACAATACAAATCGCCCAAACCCTTCATTGCGGCGCCGCTTCCCAGATCCGCCGCCTTTTTGTACCAGTATTCCGATTTTTTAAAATCATCGATTTCCGGAAGAAGGCGGTAATCGTCGCCAAGCTCTATCATGCTTTCTATATCGCCCGCGTTGGCGGCTTTTTCCGTCCACTCGCGCGCCTTGTTTTCGTCATCGAACGCAACGAAGTATATAAGCGAAATGCGCTTCATTGCCTCGATATCGCCCTTATCGGCAAGCCGCGTGAAATACTCAACGGCTTTCTTTCTGTTCGCTTTTATGGGCGGTTCGGCAACGTCGTTGCCGTGGTCGTAGTCGTCGGCAAGTGCGCGGATAGCTTCGTCATATCCTTGCTCCGCCGCCTTTTCAAGCCAGTAAACGTATTTGCCGCTTTCCTTGAATTCAAAGGTCTGCGCAAGATTGAACTGTGCCTCGGCGTCGCCCGCTTCGGCCGCCTTTAAAAGCTTTTCGTCGTTTTTGTCACGCACGCTGAACGTAGTAGCTTCCGTTGTCGGGGTACCGCTCCGCCTTTTTGCCTTTATTGCAACGGCGACCCAAAAACCTATTACGGCAACTGCCATAAAACAGACAAAAATTATCGTGGGTATCATAAAACGTACTTCTTTAAATCTCTGTTTTTAACTATATTTTCAAGATGCTCTTCAACGTATTTCGCGTCGATATTGACGGGAATTACGGGGTAATCGTTTCCGCCCGCGTTGTAAGAAATATCTTCCAGAAGATGCTCCATTACGGTATGAAGTCTGCGTGCGCCGATGTCCTCGCTCGTCGCGTTGATGTCTTCGGCGATTTCGGCAATCTTTTCGATAGCGTCTTTCGTGAAGTGCAAGTCGATATTATCCACCGCCAGAAGCGCGGCATACTGCGAGGTAATCGCGTTCTGCGGTTGGGTTAAAATATTTATGAAATCTTCCTTGGTAAGGCTTTGAAGCTCAACTTGAATGGGGAATCTGCCTTGAAGCTCGGGAATTAAATCTTCCACCTTGGATACGTGGAACGCGCCCGCGGCAATGAACAAAATATAGTCCGTTTTGACGGGGCCGTATTTAGTCATTACGGTACAGCCCTCTACAATGGGCAATATGTCGCGCTGAACGCCCTCGCGCGATACGTCCGCGCCCTGGTTTCCCTTGCCCGCGATTTTATCGATTTCGTCGATGAAGATTATGCCGTCGTTTTCCGCACGGCGTATAGCTTCCGCGTTGACCGCGTCGTTATCTATAAGTTTATCCGCTTCCTCCGCCATAATCAGATTTTTAGCTTCGGCTACGGAAATTTTGCGCTTCTTTTTCTTGTGCATTCCCATTCCGTTGAAAATGGAACCCAAATCGATTGCCGCTCCGCTTCCGGGGGAAAGCTCCAAGGGGCGGGGAACGTCGTTGACCTCGATTTCGATAACGGTGCTATCGTACTTGCCCGCGTGGATATCGTCGACTAAATTCTGCTCGAAAAGCTCTTTCGACATTTCACCGCGCTCGTCCTTTTTCATTTCGGCAAGCGCCTTTGCGATTCTGCGCTCGGCAGTGGCTGCGGCGCGGTAGCTGACCTCGGCGGTCTTTTCCTCTTTGACAAGACGGATAGCGCACTCAGCCAAATCGCGGACCATAGATTCCACGTCGCGGCCGACGTAGCCGACCTCGGTATACTTGGTTGCTTCAACCTTTAAGAACGGAGCCTTGACAAGCTTTGCAAGTCTTCTTGCAATCTCCGTTTTACCTACGCCGGTAGGTCCCTTCATAATGATATTTTTAGGGGTAATTTCGTCCTGCAATTCGGGCGAAAGCTGACTTCTTCTGTAACGGTTACGAAGGGCTATTGCCACGGCTTTTTTAGCCTCGGTTTGCCCGATAATATATTTATTTAACTCGTGTACGGTCTGCTTAGGAGTGTAGTCCATTATATAACCTCCACTTTGATATTGTCGTTAGTGTATACGCAGATTTCGCTTGCGATTTTAAGCGACTTTTGTGCAATCTCTTCCGCGGAGTAATCGGTGTTCTGATAGAGTGCGCGCGCAGCAGCCAAAGCGTAGTTGCCGCCGCTGCCTATTGCCGCGATACCGTCGTCTGGCTCGATAACTTCACCCGTGCCCGAAACTATTAAAAGTGTATCTTTGTCGGCAACTATCATTAAAGCTTCCAACTTTCTTACAGCCTTATCCGAACGCCAAAGCTCGGCAAGCTCGACAGCGGAACGCATAAGGTTGCCCGAAAATTTATTGAGCATACCCTCGAATTTTTCGCTTAAAGAAAACGCGTCGGAAACAGAACCCGCGAAACCTAAAACGACTTTACCGCCGTAAATTCTTCTGACCTTAGTCGCGCTGTTTTTGAAGATTACGGACTCGCCCATGGTCACTTGACCGTCGCCCGCGATCGCGGTTTTGCCGTTCTTCTTTACACCGCATATTGTAGTTGCGTGAAATTCAACCATAAAATATTTCCTCTTTAAAAAATGTCTTATACTTTAAATTTAAACTTTTTTGCCCGCTTTGAAACAAAATATCAAGCGTGCCTTCCGCCGCTGAAATCCCAGCGAAGGGTTTTAGAATATTTCAAAGCCTGTTTTGCAAATTCTTTTTTGTCTTTTATGAGCAAATTGAAAGACGGGTCGTCTTTAAGGTCGGTTTCTTTATTTGCAAAAAAATTATAGAGTTCGCGGTCTAAATGCAAAACTTCAACCTGCCTGCCGCTGTTGCCATTATAATTATGAAAAACAAGAATTTCCATATTCACGCTTTCATTAAGCGATATAAAATTGAAAATAAACCATGTTTCTTCAAAGGGAATTACTTTGTTGCCAAACACGTCGTCATTAACCACAAATCCGTTGTCGGTAATTACTCTTCTTTCCTTTAAAATTCGTTCAGCTTCTTCAAACGGCATTTCGCAAAATTCCTTTTCGAGTTCGGCTGTGCGCTGTTCGATAAGGCGCTTATGTAATTTATTATCCACAAGCCAAAATATAAAAAATCCTATCAAAAACACTGCGAACGAACTTGCCATTACTGCGAACGTTATTGCGCTTTCACCGTAGAAACAGCCTATCGTAACCATAAGCGGAACGCCCGCCGCAAACCACACTGCAAAAAAGATTATAAGCGCAATATTGAATTTATATATGTATTTTGGAAGGTGCTTTTTATCAAAACTTATCATAAGTTTTCCTTGTATTCTCTGATACTTTTTAGTGCTCTTTCGGCAAGATATGCGTAACGCTGTTTCTTGTCGCGTATCTTAATCTCAGCGGGTTTAAGTATTCCGAAATTCGCATTCATGGGCTGGAAATTATCGGTTGCCCCCGAGATATGTGCCGACAATGCGCCGAGCACCGTAGTATTATCGGGTATCTTCGGCTGCCGTCCGTTCAGCTTTTCGTACAAGTGAATTGCCGATATAATACCGCTTGCCGCCGATTCGACGTAGCCCTCAACGCCCGTTATCTGACCCGCGAAAAATACCTTGCCGTTTGCTTTCAGCGAAAAGTCCGCGTTAAGGCAAGTAGGGGAATTTATAAAGGTGTTGCGGTGCATGACTCCGTATCTTAAAAAGTCGGCATTATTCAATGCGGGTATCATAGAAAATACACGCTTCTGTTCGCCCCATTTCAAGTTGGTCTGAAACCCTACTAAGTTGTAAGCCGTACCCGCCGTGTTTTCTTTTCTCAGCTGCAGTACGGCGTAAAACTTATTGCCGTCCTTATCGGTAAGTCCCACGGGCTTCAACATCGCAAATCTTAAACTGTCTTTACCGCGCGAAGCCAGAACTTCCACCGGCATACACCCTTCGAAAATTTCGCTTTTTTCAAAGTCGTGTAAAATTACCCTTTCCGCAGACACAAGAGAGGAAACGAAGCTTTCGTATTCCTCTTTGTTCATCGGACAGTTGATATAATCGTCGCCGCCCTTGCCGTATCTGTCGCCGTAAAAGCACTTATCGAAATCAATGCTTTCGCGGGAAACTATCGGCGCGGAAGCGTCGTAAAAATGCAATTCGCCGCCGCATATGCTTCGGATATTTTCCGAAAGCACGTCAGTTGTCAGAGGTCCAGTCGCAACTATGCACCAGTCGTCGGGAACGGCGGTCACCTCTTCACATATAACTTTTATATTTTTGTGCGCTTTGATTTTTTGAGTTATGAACGAAGCGAACCCCTCACGCTCTACAGCCAGCGCACCGCCCGCGGGTACACAGGAAACTTCAGCCGCTTGCATTGTAAGCGAACCCAAAATCCGCATTTCCTCTTTAAGTAGGCCGCAAGCATTTCCGTAAATATCGTTGCTTTTAAGCGAGTTTGAACATACGAGTTCGCCGAAATTTTTGTCGCTGTGCGCGGGTGTGAACGACTTGGGCTTAATGTCGTACAGCTCAACCTCTACGCCTTTTTCGGCAAGGCAGTACGCCGCCTCGCAGCCCGCAAGCCCCGCGCCTATTACTTTAATTTTCATCTGCGGGTAATTCTTCCGTATAGTCGCAGTCCTTATTCGAACAGCGTATTTTGTCGTTTCTCTTTACAAGGTGTTTTCCGCACTTGGGGCACTTCTTGCCGGTGGGCGCGTCCCAGCTTAAAAACTTACATTCGGGATAGCCCGTACAGCCGTAGAATATCTTGCCCGTCTTGGACTTCATGCGTCTTGTCGGCTTTCCGCAGTCGGGGCAGACGCCGTCAAGCTTTTCTTCCTTGTCGCCGTTTTTGGGTCTCTTTGCGCCGCACTTGGGGCACTCTAAAAATTCGCCGTACTTGCCTTTTTTAAGAAGCATTTCACTGCCGCATTCAAGGCATTTTTCTTCGGTTATTTTCGCGTCGACGGGAAGTATCGAAGAACATTCGGGATAGTTGGGGCAAGCAAGGAACTTGCCGAACTTACCGCTCTTTACGATCATATTCGCGCCGCACTTCGGACAGCGCACTTCGGAAATTTCCACCTCCGCCTCGCTGACTATGTTCGAGCATGCGGGGTAATTCGAACAAGCGAGATACTTGCCGTATTTTCCTATTCTTCTTATCATGGGATTTCCGCACTTTTCGCAAAGCACGTCTGTGATTTCGTCGCCGTCTGTTGAAGCCGTTTTCAGCTTATCCGCAAAACCGGGATAGAAGTCCGCGATAATCTTGTGCCAGTCGACGCCGCCGTCCTCGATTTTATCCAGATCGTCTTCCATATGCGCCGTAAATCCCACGTCCATAATATCCGTGAAATACTTTAAAAGCATATCGGTTATTTTGTAGGCAACGTCGGTGGGAACCATATATTTGCCCTCTTTTTCGACGTAACGGCGCTTCGTTAAAACGGAAATAATAGAAGCGTAGGTTGAAGGTCTGCCTATGCCCTTTTCTTCCATTACCTTTACGAGCGACGCGTCGGTATATCTTAAAGGCGGGCGGGTGAATTTCTGTTCCTTGGTGAGCGCGTTCAAATTGAGCAAATCGCCCTCTTCGACGGGCGGGAATAAAGCCGAAGCGTCCTCTTCCTCGTCCTTCGCGGTCTCCTGATACGCCGCGGTGTAGCCCGCAAAAAGCATAGCCTTACCGCTTGCCTTGAAGGTATAGCCCGCGCACTCGCACTCTATCTGCATACTGTTGTACTGCGCTTCCGCCATCTGCGAAGCGATAAATCTGTCGTAAATGAGTTTGTAAACGTTGTAATGCTTTTTGTCCAGCGAGGACTTAACGCTTGCGGGAGTAACCGCCAAATTTATCGGGCGGATAGCCTCGTGCGCGTCTTGCGCGCCCTTTTTCGTTGCGTAGAAATTGGGCTTTTCGGGAACGTATTCTTCGCCGTATTCTCCCTTTATAAACTGCAATGCGTTTTGCTGCGCTTCTTGCGATACGCGTACGGAGTCCGTTCTGATATAAGTTATAAGCGCGATGTGGTCGCCGCCGACGTCCATACCCTCGTATAAGTGCTGTGCAACCAGCATTATTTCGGGTGAGGTCATTCCGAATTTATTGGAAGCGTCTTGCTGCAGCGACGAGGTCGTGAACGGTGCGGGGGCGTGCTGTTTTGTAATTCCCTTTTTGACTTTGGTTACCTTAAAGGTGCCCGCCTTTACTTCCGCTTCGACTTTATCTGCAAGCTCTTTGCCGATACTTTCGTTATTTTTCTTTAACTGATATACCGCCTTGAACGGCTGATACTTAGTTTCCTTATCCTGAAGCATTGCGGAAAACGACCAGTACTCGTCGGGGACGAACGCTTGAATTTCGCGCTCTCTGTCTACGATTAATCTGAGCGCAACCGACTGAACTCTGCCCGCGGAAAGTCCGCTTTGAATACGGTTATTCAAAAGGGGCGAAAGCTTGTAGCCCACAAGTCTGTCCAAAACGCGCCTTGCTTGCTGTGCGTCCACAAGATTATAGTTTATCTTGCGCGGGTTTTTGAGCGCGTTCTGCACCGCGGAGGGTGAAATCTCGTTGAACTCTATTCTGTTTTCGCCGTTTTCGTCAAGTCCCAGAACGGTTTGCAAATGCCAGCTTATAGCCTCGCCCTCTCTATCGGGGTCGGTTGCAAGATAGACTTTGCCCGCTTTCTGCGCTTCTGCGGTAAGCCTTTTTATTACTTCCTTTTTGCTGGGGGTAATTTCGTACTTGGGTTCGAAATTGGAAGTGATTTTTACGCCCAGCGTTTTTTCGGGCAAATCCCTTACGTGTCCGCCGGACGCGTCCACCTTGTACTTGCCCTTTAAATACTTTGAAATTGTTTTTGCCTTTGAAGGCGACTCAACGATAATAAGATCCATATATCATTACCTCAAACTATTCCGTATCTGTTTCCGCCGAGGCGGGTAATCAACCCCATAATTTCCAGCTTGGTAACAACGGGGATTAACTGATAAGTAAACGTCTCTAAATTGCGTGCTATTGCGGGCAGAAAACCCTCGCCCGAAATTTTTATCTGTTCAAGCACAGCTTTTTCGATATCCGAAAGTGCAGGCAGCGCTTTCGGCTTTTCTAAGTCTAAACCAAAAACTTCGAAAATGTCAAGTATATTTTCCGTAAGATATGCGCCGTTTTTTATAAGTCCGTTACAGCCGGCGCCCGAAGTTATGCCCGCATTGTACGGAAACGCAAACACTTCTCTGCCGTATTCCAAGGCGTAACGTGCGGTGATAAGCGCGCCGCTTTTCTTAGCCGCCGAAACGACAAGCGTTCCGCGCGATAAGCCCGCAATGATACGGTTGCGCACGGGAAAATTATATTTTAGCGGCGGGATATGGGGCGGGTATTCGGAAATTAACAGTCCGTCATTTGCAACCTTTTCTATAAGCCCTCTGTTGACCGCGGGATAGAAATAATCGAAACCGTTTGCAAGCACGGATATGATTTTGCCCGACGGCAGCGCGCCCTCGACAGCCGCGCTGTCGGCGCCTTCCGCCATTCCCGTAACCACGGTAAACGCTTCGGTAATTTCTCCGCAGATTTTTTTGCATTGAGCAATAGCAGTCGCCGTGCTCTTCCTCGAACCGACCACGGAAAAACAGTTGGTTTTCAGAAGATCAAGGTTTCCCTTGCAGTACAAAACTGCGGGCGGTTCGTCTATATGCTTCAGGTTTTCGGGATAGTCGGGCGACAAATAAGTCACGCATACTATGCCCTTTTTATGCAAATTTTCAAGCACTTCGGCGCGGTACGCTTTATCGTAAAACTTATGCTTTACAATATTATATACGCCCGAAGGAGCAGTTTTAATCAAGTCCTCCGCTTTAACCGCACTTAATTTTTCCTTGCTTTTTAACTCGTCGATACTTGAAAGTATTATTAAATTTTGTTCTTCCTCTGTGTACGTCATTTTAAGTCCATGCTTCTGTAGGACGAAGCTTCCAAAATATGCTCCGGCTGAATATTTTCACAAAGCTCTAAATCGGCGATAGTCCGCGCAACCTTGATTATCCTCGAACGCGCACGCGCCGATAAATGCATCGCTTCGAACGCGCCGCGCAGTATGTCTTCGCATTCCTTTGAAAGACGGCAGTATTTTTTAATCTGCCGCTCTCCCATAAGCGCGTTTACCGTCATATTATCGTCGGACAGCCGTTCGCGCTGAATAAGCCTTGCGCGCTCTACCCTCGCCTTGACGTCCGCGCTGCTCTCTTCCTTGCCGTCGGAAATGAGCTCGTCGTATTTCACGCCGTCCACTTCGACTTGTAAATCTATTCTGTCCAGAAGCGGACCCGAAACCTTACTTCTGTACTTATGTATCTGCGCGGGAGTGCAAGTGCACTGCAGATATGCCGAGCCGTAGTTTCCGCACGGACAAGGGTTCATACTTGCGCACAGAATGAAATCGGCGGGGAACGTAACCGCGCCGCCCGCGCGGGTGACGGTTATCACCTTATCTTCCAAAGGCTGTCTTAAAGATTCCAAGGCGTGGCGGGTGTATTCGGGAAGCTCGTCCAGAAACAGCACTCCCTTGTGCGCTTTGGATATTTCACCCGGCAATATGCGCGTGTTCCCGCCGCCGCACAGCGACACCGTGGACGCCGTGTGGTGGGGCGTTCTGAACGGGCGCAGAGCAACGATCCCCTCGTCGCCGAGGTCGCCCGCAACCGAATGAATTTTGGTAACTTCCAAGGCTTCTTCAAAGGTCATATCGGGCATAATGGTAGGTATGCACCGCGCAAGCATGGTTTTGCCCGTCCCCGGAGGGCCCGCAAGCAAAATGTTATGACCGCCCGCCACGGCGATTTCAAGCGCTCTTTTAGCCACTTTCTGACCGCGTACGAGAGATAAGTCGCAGTTGTACTCTTTTGCCGTCCTCGTCGCAATATAGCTTCTGCCCGCAACGGGCGTGAGCGTTACTGCGCCTGTTAAAAAATCAACGGTTTCTCTTAAAGAGTGCAGTGCGTAAATTTCTATGCCCTCGATATAGCTTGCCTCGTTGGCGTTAGCGAAAGGAATTATAAATTTTTTAAAGCCCTTGTCCCTTGCGGAAATCAAAATGGGCAAAAGTCCCGTAACGGGGCGGAGAGCACCGTCCAAAGCAAGCTCGCCCAAAAACACGAAGTCCGTGTCCGCTACAAGCTGGTCGCTTGCGATAAGTATGCTTATTGCAAGGGGCAAATCGTAGTGCGCGCCCTCTTTTTTGACGTCCGCGGGCGCAAGATTGATGGTGACTTTGTTAACGGGAAAAACGAAACGGCTGTTCTTTATTGCCGAGCGCACTCGCTCCTTACTTTCCTTTACGGCGGTATCGGGAAGCCCTACCAAATCGTAGGAAACCATTCCCTTATTGATATCCGTTTCAACCTCGACGGGAATTCCGTCAAGTCCGCTTAATGCAAAGCTTGTAACTTTGGATAACACGCTTTTTCCTCCTTTGTATCATATTATTTTAATCAGCGCCTATAAGCAAGCAGAACAAGGAGCGTGAGTATTTCCGAGGGCGCATACACAGAAGTATGTAACCGAGGAAACACGGAACGCGACACAGTTATGCGACGCTTAGAGGTGTTGAAAAAAGCACTTACCGCGCGCAAGCGGCAAGTGCTTTTGTTTATTAAGTTATTTTACTTCTGCAATCTTTGCAGCCTTACCGGTAAGTCCGCGTAAGTAATAAAGTTTAGCCCTTCTTACCTTACCCTTTCTTACTACCGTAATCGACGCAATCTTGGGCGAGTGAAGAGGGAAAGTTCTTTCAACGCCTACGCCGAAGGAAAGTCTTCTTACGGTGAAGCTTTCTCTGATGCCGCCGTGCTTTTTAGATATTACAACGCCTTCGAAGTTCTGAATTCTTTCTTTCGCACCCTCGATAACCTTGAAGCCTACCTTTACGGTATCGCCTACGTTGAACGCGGGAACCTCGGTTTTCATTGCTTCCTTTTCAATAGCTTCTACTAAGCCTTTCATAATATTTTACCTCCATTTAAACTTGACATTCTTGTACTGTAAGTACAGA
>CAMWLA010000004.1 GCA_947174975.1 uncultured Clostridia bacterium
ATTCTTTAAGTTTTGAAAAAAGTATTTTAAACATTATGCACCTTAATCTGCTGAACTTGAAGTTTCACACTTCCAAGTATATTTCATATATTTATCAATCGTTTGCCTTATATTTTCGTCTGAAAGCTCGGATTCCGAAATATCCTTTTCCCAAATTTCATTATCATATAATGACCAACCGATTTTATTGTTAAAGATCAAACTGATATTTACTATCCCCAAAAACGCGTAAGAGCCGATTTCTTCAACGCATGCGGGAATTTCTATGCTTGTAAGCGAGCTGCAACCCATAAAGGCGCCCAAACCTATCTTTTTAAGGTTTGAAGGAAACTCAACACTTTCAAGCGAAGTGCAGTAATAAAAACTACTTGCGCCTATACTTTCAACTGTAGACGGCAAAACTATGTTTTCTATGTGCGTACAGTTATAGAAAGTATTATCACTTAAACTTACTATTCCGTCGGATATTATAACAGTTTTAAGAGATACTGGCATCAATATGAGATTGTCCTCAATATCTTCAATACCGAAAAAATATCCTAAATGTGATTGACTTCCCCTATCTGGACCCATAAACGGAACGGTTAATTCACGTAAATTGCCACAACCCGAAAACGCGCCTTTACCGATACCTGTTATACAAGACGGAACAATGATACTTTCGCCGATAAATCCGCCGAAAACAGATTCACCTATTGCGGTCACGCTTTTACCGTTATGCGTTGCGGGAATTTCAAATTCTTTCTCTTTTACGTTAGCCGCACTTGACAAAATATAAGTTCCGTCCGAGGCGGGAAGCCAGCCGAGGCCTTTTATACCGCCCGCATCGTAGTCACACAACTCGCAGTCATTGTCGCCCCATTTATGCGGTTGAATATCTTTAACGATTTGGCAAGACCCGCATTTTAAATAATGACTATTTTCATCATACTCCATTTTAAAAACGTGGTCAAGCGCCGTTATACTGTCTGTTTCAAGATTTTCGCCGCACACAATACATTCCTTATGCCTTTCACCGACAACTCCGCATTGCGGCTTTATATCAGTTATCCAATCTGACGGGCTGTGCCCCGATTTTTCAACCGAACGTTCGTCAAGACGAATCGAACATACCGAACACTTAATATATTCAAAGCCGTTTTCCGTGCAAGTCGCCGCCGTTTCCGTCAACCAGTCCGTCGGCGTATGATTTAATTTCTCGGTATTACGGGTTTCCTTATGTTCTTCGTTACGTGAACACACCCGCACTTCTTGACCGTAATCTGTACAAGTTGCACTCTTGGTTTGTTCCCATTCGCCATAATCGTGACCGAGAGGGTCGATCTCTTCATAAGTGCTGTAATCACAGCGCAAGCACTTAACGTAAGCTTTGTGTCCGCCGTTAGTGCAATCGGCAAGCCTTTCTTCAAACGAAACGATATCGTGACCCAGCTCGGCTATATCGCTTTCTTGTTTTAAACCGCAGCTGCAAAACCGTTCGCGTTTGCCTTTATTGATACAAGTAGGATTGCTGACTACAACCCAATCGTCATAGCAATGAACGTGCTCGTCTTTAGTAAATGCGCTAACACAGATAGAAACAACGCAACAAATTACGCCGATTAAAAGTATTCCGAAAATTATTATTCTGCGTCTGAGACTCATAAGTAAAACTAAGTGAATGAGATTACAGCTGTCCGCTGACTATCTTGACTATTCCTTCCGCCTTTAACGTTTCAACGTTCGGAGACGTCCACGTTATTCTGTCGCCGTTAGCAGTGAAGACATAACAGTCATCATTATAGATATACTCTTCGATTTCAGTTCTAATATAGCCGAGTTCATTCAAGATGACCTCTGACATATTGAAACGCGTTACCTCGAATGCGCACAGCAAATCGATGTTTTTGCCGGATTCCTTGATGCCGTCAAGCGTTGAGAAATTAGGAATTTCAAGCTTAGATCCTTCAGCCCCATTAAAGCCTTCAACGAGATTGAAAAGCGCGTCAAGCTGCTCTGTGCTTATAATAGGAAGTTTGGATACCGTTTCACCCAGTACTGTTATTCTGGGTGAGCTTAAATCTACGCTCGATTGTGAGAATACGATATTTTTTATACTTGAATTGGTAGTAAATACGTGATGCGAGAACGTTGCGCGCATTATCACGCTTGCCAAAACCAAATCACGGTTTTCACTTTTCGGTAAAACCATATCTTCTTCGACTTTCCACTCGTCTATATTTGTGTCGCCTTGCAAGGCAATGAGCGCGTCTACGAAGCGCAACTGCTCGTCAGCATCTATAAGATTACTGTTAAGTTTATTCTTGTTATATACGCTTGAGGGCACGTATAATTGCTCGTTGCTTACAAGCGTATCGGTAACGTTTGAGGAAATCAAAAATGATTGAGGGTTGCCTTTATCGTCGGGAATGAGCTGTTCACGAACGCTTGAAAGCGAAACCTTACCAATGTCGAAATCGTCGAGAGCGACGTCGCCTAACAAAGCTAACAGTGCGTTGATTTCCCTCTTTTTGAGAACGGCTAAATCGTCACGGTTTGCTGATTCGTGATATACGAGTTCATTTTTTTCTTCGTTACACGTATCCTTTACCTTTTTTGTGATAGCGCCCACTACGATATCAGACTCATATATGACGTCAAGTTTAGTCTTACCGCTTTCGGTTTTACTTTCACCCTTTATGTCGTTAATGTCTATACTGTCAAATTCGTTGAAGTCGGTTAAACCCAGTTCGTCAAGAGCGGCTACCAAATTAGAAATTTCATCTTTGGAATACGACTGATTTGAGCCCTTTATTTGCCTTTTGACTTCTGCATCAATTAAATCTTCTTTCAGTGCTCCATCGATTTGCTTGGTTATGATACCCGTGACTATTCCGGACTCGCATATTACGTCTATATTGTTTCTGTACTTGGAAAGCGAAGTGAATTGATCCGTGGAATTGACTTTATCAATATCGTCAATGCCGAGAGCTTCAAGCGCGTTGACAAGTGCGGAAATTTCACCCTTAGGATAAACTTTATTCTCCTTAAAATTATTACGCACCTCTATTTCGATAAGCGACTCGTCAGTCTGATCATCTCCGTTAAGTGCTTTATCGATTTCATCCGTAACGAAATACCTTATTATTGCCGACGGATACATAATATCAAGCGTCGTTCTATTCTGGCTGTCATCGGGGCGAATTTCGTTAATATTAAGAATTTCGTTTTTAACTTTTTCGGTCAATTCGCCGTTATCGATATTCAAAATATCAAGATCGAATATTCCGGCAGTTTCCGACAGAGCGCGAAGCTCGGCTTTGGTATAATAACCGCCGTCCTTTGCACTTTCGATTACGTCGTCTTTAACAACGCCTTTAAGAGCTTTGTCAAGCTCTGTAGTGATGTTATTCTTGAGTATATCCGACGCATAACAAACGTCGAGCCTTGTTGAACCCGCCTTTACTTTCGACGGTTCGTTTAATGATTTTAAAAGGTTGTTAGTCTTTTCAGAAATCGTTTCGCTGTTAAATTCAAAGGCATCGTCTTTCGTTGAAATTTCAAAAATTTCGTCTATGGCCTCTATCATATTAGGAAGCTCTTTACGCCACACGTTAGCCGATCCGTAATCTGCCAATTCATCTTTTGAACCCGCATCGATATATTTCTGCGGAACACTCAACGACGAACAGATTTTTTCGTTTCCGACTATGAAGTTGACAACCGAAGCCGATATAATGTTGCTCTTATTTATATCCTCTTTCTTTTCTACAAGCTTTCTTACTATACTTTCGTTGGTCATACCGGAAGTTAAACCGAAGCCCTTAAGCTCGATAAATACGGATGCCAATTCATCTTGTCTTATAACTTTTTCAAGGTTATCGTCAACAAGAGGGCTATACGAAGATAAAGGAACGATAACCTCAAAATTCTTTAAGCTGAAACCGCCTTTCGTCAGCATATCCGACGCAGTGTAATGGAAAATGCCGGATTCCAAAAGCCGCTCAATTTTTTCACTTTCTAATTCTTTAAGCTTTTCAAATATGCTGTCCTTATCGAGTCCGTCATCCATCATCTCGGCAACGTCGAGTTCAAGAGTTTTGATGGTATTTATAAATTTTCTGAGCTCACCCTCGACGCCCGCAACGGTAATCCACTCCTCGTATTTTTCAAGCTTTCTGGGAATTACTATGTTTCCGTTATCCATAAATACAGTAATTAAGGCGTTGGAAATAGTTCCCTCGACAATTTTGTTACCGTTGTCAAGAAGAGAATTAAACGTTTCGTCGTCTAAGATATTCGTTACGTGCTCTGCGGTAATTTCTTCCGATCTAAGCGGAAGTATCAAATCGATAACTTTGGGAAGAGCTTCGAAAATTTCCCTAAGCTCGTACTTATTTATTAAATTAACCGTATTTTCATCAGCATCCGTTTCAAGCGAATACGTAGGAACTACAAGCATATCTCCGGCGCGCTCCATCAATACAGAGGAAAGCGCGGAACGTAAAAGCACCGACTCGGTAAGATACGAAGCAAGCGAGTTGCCGTTTGCATACGGATCGTCCTTGGTAAGCGTTTCGGTAAGCTTTTTAATCAAATCTTCAAACTTATCTTCCGATTCGCCATCCGAACCGTCCTCAACGCTATCAGAAGACAAGCCTAAAAGAGAATTGATTATTGCTCTGTTATCCTTATCTGCCAAAAGGCGCAGTCCACGAAGCAGCTGATAAGCTTCACCGTGAGAGATAAGGTTTCCGTCTTTGTCATATTTATTTTCGTACGTAATTTTCGTAGGGATATAAACGTTTTCGCTAATACGCTTGAACTGTCCGTATAAATAATTATATATTTTTTTCGAACACAACGCCTTGCTTAAAAGTGCGGAATCAGACACAACGTCCGTTACTTCTTCGTAAATACGCATATTTTCTGCATATTCTTCGCCGTCTTCGTCAAACAAAGATATTACTCTATTGAAAATATTTTTATCCTTATTTTCACCGTTTTGCACGTTATCGTACATAGTGAAAATTCCGTCTGAAACGCTTAAAAGCGCCCTTAACTCTTTTGTCCAGTAAACGGATTCGTTTTTAATTTCGGAATATCTGATTCCGTCCTCACCTTCGTCGGTGAGATATTTATTATCCAAATAGCAATACAGTCTGCCCAAGACGGGATCGAATTCTTTACTCCTATCGCTTGAAAGAATAGATAAATCTTCAATATACGGAATAAGTACGCGCGCAAGAGTTGCGGGTTGATCCACGTTGATTTCCTTTGCAAGTATCGATAGAACGACGTCAAGTACAATCTGCGCGTCCTTTTTGGTGAATAAATGGTTTATCGTTATGTAAGGCGGGATTTCGCCGCCGATCTCGCTTGAAACGCTGGCTTTACGCTCCCTTTCGTCGGGAATGGCGTCACAGAGATAATTGCGTCTAAAAAGAACTTGCAACAGCTCCTTATTCGTCGCACTTACAGACGACATAAACGACATATCGTCGATATTTGCAATTACCGCATCTGCAAGCGAAAGCGCAAAGTTAATTACGTATGTCTGAGAATCGAAATTATCGATAAGATTGTCGAATTCTACTTGGAATTCGGGGTTAAGACAGACGTTCAGAATTTTATTCATTTTGCCTTCGTTGATCTGCCCGTTTAATATAGCCTCTATTTCGCCGTCCGTATCGTACTTTAAAAGCAATGCTAACGTATTTTTAGCAAAACCTGTATACGCGGCAAGCTCCCTACGGAATGCGATATTTCCGCTCACTTCGTGCAAATCGTCGTCAAGACCACCCGAGAAAACTATATCGGCGGCAAAAAGATAATAAGGCGTATCTTCGGGATCGTTTATTGCGTTGAGTATTTTGAAAATACCTTGCTCGCCATAGTCTTCGATAGAGCGGTAAATAGAAATATACGGGTCGTATTTTTCACCTAAGCTGAAATTCTCGGGCAGTTTGCTCGCCCCGGTGCCACCGGTCGCAATGAAGAATATACTACCGACAAATGAAATTGAAATTATAGCTGAAACAAATCCGCGGACTAAACCGACGCAACCGCCGCCTATGGGACGCTTATTGTACGAGCAATCCGTTTTGTTCATTGCAAAACGCTCGTTTCTCTTCTTCTTATATCTGCGTTCGGGATAGCATATCAGATAAATTATGTACATTATAAACAGCAGCAGCTGATAAATAATAAAGAAAACTATTGCAAATACAATGCGGTACGCCATATTGATGAGCGTAAGAATATAGGCTTGGTTTGCACTGAAAAGAATGCCAATTTCATTATTTGCATTGTAAACGATATCACTTAAGTACTCGAAAAGAACTTCGCGTATCGTTTCGCATTCGGCGCTTACACCGAGCTGATTTTGCAACCCGTTAGTACCCATAAATGTATTGATTACGTCAAGCAACAGCTTATCCACCGCGGAGCTTGTAACACAGAAGAAAAACAAGCCTAAGCATACCCCCGCCATAAGCACCGAGTGCAACAGCAGAATAAGGCTTTTTCTAAGTCCTCTGCGAATACCTACAAGCATGGACGAAACTATAATTAAAAGGAAAATAATCGTGGGAAGCCAAGCTATTGCAAACTTAATAAGTCCGTCTAAATCTTCATTTATAAAATAAACTATTACAAAACCGCAGACTATTAATACTTCTACGGCAAGCACGACGCAAATAGCCCTTATACCGTGTTTTGCACCCTTAAAAACTACAAGACAAAGCGAGGCAAAAACAGCAAGTGCCGTAACGGAAATTTCCCAGTGTTCGATTATTAAGTTTATAACATTTGCAATGGGCATAAACATCTGTTTTTACCTCCTTTAAAAATTTTATCTTATTATTTTAACGAACTTTAACGCCGGATAAAAACGTATCGTAGTCGTCTATACTACCGAAATTCATATCAAGCTCCAACGTAATGCTGTTAACCCCGTTAAAAATCTCTATAAGTTTGCCGTTTTGATAGATTACCGTATCGAACGTAAGCTTTTTAACTGCAGTGCCGTCAAAACATTTACGGCTCAAAATTGCATTAGGAACAATAAATGTTGAAAGGCTTTTGCAGTTAGTAAAAGCGCCTTCCATTACGGTTACCGTATCACATTCCGTCCCGCTTACCTTGGTTAACTTGGAACAACCTTTAAACGCGCCTGTTTCAATTGTGAGCGGGCTTTTTGTTTTAATTTCTATATTTTTGACACCGGATTTTTTAAATGCTCCAGCCCCGATTTTAGTTACCGAATAATCTCCGAGCTTTGAAGGTATTTCAACGTTATCTTCCGTACCGCTGTAATTCAAGATTGTGACGAAGCCGGTCGAATTTTCTTTTACGACGAAATCGTCAACAGCAAATGCACCCGTAACGCTTTTAAAATAGAAAGTAGAAGCTATTACAAGCCCGACGAAGATAACACACAGTATTACGTTAAAAACCGAAGGAAACACCGCTTTGTTTCTGCGGAAAATATTAATGATATTAAAGCCGAGTTTATTCTGCTTTTTCTGCGTCTTCTTTTTTTCTTTTGAACTCTTTTTAGTATCCGGTACTGGCACCGTTCCAGAAGCTTTTGAAAGGTTTTCGGAATACTCGTCAAAGCTATACAGACTTTCGGAAAATTCGCCGTTATTCCAAAGCACTCTGTCAAACTTAGCCGTTTCAAGCTTTACCTCGATACTTTGGCATTCAAAATTGACTTTAAGTTTTGCATTGGGAACGAAAAGGTCGTTCGCTTCCGCAACAAAATTACTGTGTGAAACTACCGACTTTTCAATCAGTTCGTTGTCCTTATTATACTGTAAAACTTCAAACTGAAACGCGTAAAGGCGCTGATTTACGTTATTTGCAAACTTGAAAACCACGTACTTTTCTTTCGCGTGCGCATCTTCAAACATTATGTATTCGTGAAGCGCGACGACGTCTGTCGGAGTTTTAGTGTACTTGATTTTTTGAATATTATTATACGAACTCATATTCAACCACACCTCCGTTCAACGCTTTAACATTTTTACGACGGAAGCAAAGCACCGTTATTCCGTAGCTTATGAGCCCGATAAGGAAACATACGCCGATTGATATGTAGTTGAGCATATCCTGAAGATAATACCCCAGCATTCCCTTACACAACACCTCAAGTATAATATGCCTTACCGCAAAGAGAAAAGCAAACAGCGTAAAGCTTTTTATAAGCGCAAAAACACGAATTCTCTTCCTGGAAAGAGGACGAATAACGTCGGAATTAATTTCGACGTCGTCAGCCGTGCCTATAACAACGTTTACTTTTGCGCAACGCTTATGTAGGGTTATAATTTTCGAATTCAACCCGGTATCGCATTCGTCGATTTGCTGAACGCCGATAACCCGCCCGTGTGCGGAATATTCAAGCACGAAATATTTTACGTAAGAAAACTTTTTAACGAATTTACAGACGAGATATCTGTCAAATTCAGTCTTACAGATAGCGTACTTGTTTATATAATTTTTTGTTTCGCCGGACGTGAAATAGACGGAGTTTTTTCCGTTCGTCATTTTACTTTTAGTCATCAGTTCGTCCGCCGTGTAAACGTGGTAATACTTATTTTTCAGAAGTCTTGTAAAAAGCAGAAGCAATAATCCTGCAACGAACAACACTGCCGATGCCACGCATAGCACTCTCCATACGGTTATAGTCATAATCTGTTCCTTATAATTTTCTTCGTTTCTTTAATGTTTTCAGTTTAATTGCTGACTTGCGGGTGTTGCCGCGGGCTGCGGATTAACCGTAGGTTGCTCCGCCGCTACGTCTTGTACCGGTGAAGGTTGAACTTCAGCTACGGGTTGCGGTTCAACCGTGGGTTTAAAAGCTTCAATAGGCTTATCCTTACGTATTTCTTCCTTTTTTGTTTGAATTACTTTTTTCTTTTTTATAGGCTTTGGTGCGCTATCGCCGAGCATGTGTGCTTTACGCTCGGTTGTCTCAAGTATTCTGTACGGATCCTCCGTATATTCAAACAGCGAAGCTAAGTTACCGGACGCAAGCTCGGGTTTAGTCTTTTGACCGTTACATACCGATATATTTACCTTTTCGTTGATGCGCGCAGCCGTAACGGGGTCAAGCACAATGTCCTCGAACAAATGCTCTTTTACAACACGGTTTGTAAGCGTGAGTATCGGAGCAAACGTAAGATACCCGACAACCATTATAGCTATCAGCGCGATAAGAGTTACTGTAAAATAATTATTCGGTATGACTCTCGTCAGAAGGAAATATCCGCCCGCACCCATCGCACCGAGATAGAGTAATTTTAAAAGTCCCGAAACGAAATATGTCAGGAATACGGTCATTTTTCCATTATTTATCATCGTCCTATAACACGAGCCTATCGTCTCTCCCGCACTTACGCCCTCGTTATTTGCCATTATGTACGCCGTAGGTGAAAAAATCAGAAATGATACCATTACGTACATTATCATTATCAATGCCGCGGGCGCAGCAAACAACAAAATCAATAGGTATCCATCGTACGATGCAATTTTACTTACCGCATAGCCTATACCGCCGAGTATCGCCGCCAGCGCTGAGGCCGCTACGATACCCGCGATAATTATAAGCCCTTCCAAACAAAGCGTTAATACGTAAGTCCAGATTGAAACCCTGTGCCCCACGTTGCGGAAAGCCGACGCAATGTTAAGCTGATTTTTCTTTCTTATTACGTAGCCTTGACGCATATTTGCAATATTGAAATGCGGGTTGAAAATTATAAATATTCTTCCGAAAAACTCTGCAAGAAAATATAGGATGTAACGGAAAAAGCATTTGTTGCGATATACCGTTCTACCCGACGTTTTCAAACCTTCGCGATAATAATAATTAAATCCGCGATGCATATTCCGCCTCCTTTTCATTATTTTCCATACCGGGATATTTGAATATTACATTGTAGTAATGATTGTTGTTTTTTCCTTCGTAATTTATGATTTCCGCAACGTACATTCCGTCGCGAACGCTGAGAGTAAGCTTTTCGCCGAACACAAACGAGTCAAGCACCTTGTACTCGGTTATACCTTCTACATACTCCGATGGAGCGCAGTCAACGGTCACGGTAATATCTTTGGGAATAACTTTAATGTACGTGTCACCGTAAACCGACTCGTCTTTGTTGTCAATAATTATGTTGTAACCTGCAGAAACGTCATTACCTTGTTTATCGTACACTTTGCACGAATATATCCAGTCTTTGACGGGCGCAAGGTCACTAAATGCGATAGCCCTTGCAGACGTTATTTTGATATAGTGTCCGTCAGCCAGTCCGTCTCCGACGTCTTGTAAAATATTCTCGGGTGCAATAACGGGATCGTCTAGTTCGATTTTGACGTTGGTGCCGAGTTGAACTACCTTATACTTATCGGGCGGAGCAAACTGCTTGACGTGAACTTCCATTTTAATAAAGCTCAATTCTGCGATAAACTTATCCGACGTAAACTCAGATGTCAGTTCCGGTAACGTTTTCTTCAACGTCGAATAATTGTATATTATCTCGTAATCATCAATTACGCCGTCGTCCGATTCGACTGTAACGGAAGTAAATCTGACCATCAGCATGTAGGTCTTATGTATGTTGACGCTTCCACTTGGTTTAAACGTCAGCTTATCGCCTTCGTAAAGCGTACCGTATACGACTTTAAAGTTTTTAGACGGAAGCGAAATTTCAGATACCGATCCGTCGTACTTCACCTTATGCTCAGTAGGAACTACGATAATAGTTTCGCGCTTAATCGAAAGCGTTCCGTATTGCGGCGTATCGGTTGCGTCGACGGGGAATTCAGCAACTTCGTAGTTATCCTCGATAATTACGTCGCCGTTCATTCCTTCAAACCTATTTATTTTAATAGTATAGTCGCCGGCATGTACTGCGCTTAAATAAATATTGCCGTCTTTATTATTGCAATAATCGTATACGGGCGTTACGTTTTCGCCGTCGCCGTTAAGGAAGCCGTCCTCCGTTAATACACCGTTGTCGTAATAATACGTTACATAACTTTCGGGTGCCGAAACCGCCGTTTTATTATATACGAATTCGGTACCGTCGGCAGGCAAAACGTCCGGCGTAACGGCGTAAATCGTACGTTTATTTACGGTAAACGTTTCAGACTGATACTCGTTGACAATAGTGTACTTTTCTTTACCCTTTTCGCCGGTATAATCAAGTCTGACTTTAAGATAATAGTCGCCGGCTTGCAAAATTTTACCTATAAGATCTTCACTGTCGTCGCCGACTTTGTAAAGGCTGTAAACAGCATCGTAATCGTCCGCATCGGCAGTCTCTAAGAAGCCAACAGTGTTAGTAAAATAATGCTTAGTATCGTAGCTCAACCATTGTCCGTCGATTTTTTCAGCGTTATACACCAACTGCGACGCAGTCATTTTTGCAGTTACTTCTATCTGCCGCAACGTAATTTCAAACTCGCCGGTAGAATAACCCACTATTTCATAATTTCTTGTAAGAACGTCTTGACCTTCGACGTCTTCGAGAATTACCGAAACCGTGTACTTGCCAAGCTCGATAAGCTCTGCATCGGAGCCGTCAGTTTTACGTTTGAATGAGAATACCGCGTTTATTTTATCTAAATCACCTGAGTAAATTCCCCAAGGCGCTTTTTCCGTTGCCGCGGTCGATGACGACGTGTACGGTCCGTAATCGGGGAATTCTGTTTTAAGGTCGATTACGTCGTTAATAAATTCGCGAGACGAGCGTTCCGTCATAGTATCGCTGAACAAAACGCTTACAGCGATTTCTCTTTTAACGATAGTAAACGTTGCGGTATTATCTGAAATGAGTTCATAATTAGCCGAAACGTCGGTTCCGTTATCGCTGCGCTTTACGGTAAAGCTTCTGACAACGTAGTCGTACACGCCGACGTCTATTGCCAGAATGAATTCACCGTTGAGTTTAGTTGCGGCGAAAACTTCATCCAAATAGTCGGTTTCAGCAATCTGTTCTTCGTCGAAGTCCATTGCGTCGCCGTCGGGGAACGAATAATTATACGAACCTACATAGGCGTGAGTCAAACTCTTTAAACCGAAGTCTAACGGTCTCTTATTAATAACGTACTGTACTGAGCCGTCGTTATTGTCGCACGTAATAGCATAGTTAAGCGCAAGTGCAACTTCATCGTTTACGCTACAGGTAGCCAAATCGAATGCGATGGTATACGTACCCGCGTTTAACGGCTCCGCTTCGATATTGCCAAGCATATATTTAACTGCAATTAAAAGCGTATCGCCGTCAACGATATTTCCTTTGACAACTTCGTAGCCGTTGTTTATATCCGTAGGGAATTCGTAAGTATAACCGTCGTAGGTTTTGCTGCCAGCTTCAAGTAGACTTATAGTAATTGCTCTTCTTGCAATTGTAAACGAACTTTCTCTTACGATTAAATTGTAATTATCTAAACTTGCGTTGCCGCCGTCAATATAGGTATTATCTAAATCTATAGTGATTTGGTAAGTCCCCGCATTAACGGGATTTTCAATATCCACGCCGTTAAGCTGATATTTTATGCCTATTACAAGTGTTTCGTTTTCAACGGTATTGGTATTGTTCACAAAGCTGAACATTTTTCCGTCAACTAAGGGATAGCTTACTGTTCTGTCGCCGTACGTAAACCCTTCGACAGTGTTTAAACCGATAGATATATTCAGCGGCGTAATTGTCAGCGTGCCCCAAGATATATTCATATCATAATTAACTGTGAAATCTTCGCCGTTGCTATCTATAATGTTATATTCTATCTCATTATCAACGCTGCCCACGTTTGTTAAAGTGGTTGAAGATATCGCATTGAGTCGGTGACCCGAAACAAGGGCATCTCCGCCGCCGATATGTATAAGATCGGTATATCTGTTATCCGGATTAGAATCCCATTGTTCGGAACCGTTGTATACAAACGTATCGTTTGGCGTCGTAAATGAAATCTTTCTGGGCTTAATCGTAAGCGTTCCGTACTCTTCACCCAATTCATTGTTCCAATAGCGTACTATCTCGTAGTTTTCCGAAACGTCTTCTCCGCCGACTATACGAACAGAATATTCAATTCTATTAGGAACACTTCCGTTGCCGTTTTCGTCAACAGTACCGTCGGTAACGTAAGTCATTGAAGCTACGAACGCACCCTCTTTTACATAAAGCTCTTGTCCGTCTGCAAGTCTGTCGCCGGTAACGCCGTATCCGTCGGTCTTTGTGAGAGTTTTTCCGTCAAATTCTTGTTCGGCAGACGCAGTCGAAATAATTATTTTACGCTGTGTAATTTTAAGAGTGCCGTACGTGTAAGAATCGGGAATTTGTATGTCGTAATTTCCGGTAGTCTCCACTTCTTTACCATCACGAGTTGCAAAAATCGCGTACTGCGTAGTATTGGAAATCTCTCCACAGTTTGTAATCTTTGCAACGGTTGAAGCAATCGCCTTGTATGTTTCACCTTCAACTATACCGTTGAACACGGGTTTGTTTTCATCGGTCTCGGTATCGCCCGTCAAGGTTATACCGTCGTACATCTTTTCAACCGATACGGTAGTGATATGGATAGCACGAGGCGTTATAGACAACGTAGGATTACCTTCATAAGTTATAGCGTAACTCGAAGTTATGTCCGTTCCGTCTGCATTTAAAATTTTATAAGTAGTATTGTTGGGAATTTCACCGACGTCGATAATTTTGGCAATTACGTTAGCTTCAACCGTTTCACTATTAACCAAAAGTTTGCCGTCGAAAATCGTTACGTCGGCACCTTCGAGATACGTACCGTCGTAAACTTTTTCATAAGTGGGATTTGTAACCGAAATAGCGTGCGCCGTTATATGCAGCTTACCGGGGTTACAAATTATATCGTAATTATCGGTTAAATTATTTCCGTATTGAGATAAAACGTTTCCGCCTTCATCGGTTATTATGAATTCAAGAACGTTGTCTACCTTGCCCTCGTGTACGTAAGTTACAGACGCAACGTCTGCACCGGGTTTCAGCTTTGCCTCATGTTTAAGTTTATTAACAATGCCGCTACCGTTTGCAAAATTGAATTCCTCTACTTCGAAGTCGGTAGTCCAACTGAACGGCTTACCGTTATATACACTGTCTCTCGTTGCGGTCGTTATTGTCAACGGACGCTTGGTAATATTAAGCTTGCCGTATACATAGGTAATACTATAATTTCCTGAAACGTCGTCGCCACCGAACATAACCATATACTCTACCACGTTAGGTTCATCAACGACGTAATCGACGACGGTTATGAGCGGAGTGATTTTCGCTTTAAGCTCGTGCTTGTCAACGAGCGCGAACGCTCCGTCCGCATTGCCGTCCTTGTCAAGATGAATTATACTTTCTTTTACATACCCGTTGGTACAATGCGGGTCACCGTCGTACACCCACGAGCGGCTTTCCGTGGTAACTGAAATGTTGCGGGGCGTTACAGTCAACGTACCGTATTCGTATTCGAGTTTGTAATTGGAATTGATCCTATCCCTATCAAGAATGCTACCGCTAATTTCTCCAACTTTATAAGTAACAACGTTTTCCACGCCTACGATTTCGCCGTTCTCGTACTTAACGTCAGTAATTTTGCTAAATTCAACAGCATACAGTGTGTGTCCTTCAACTAATTCATATTCGGTTGAATCGGCATAGCCCCATGCAGTACTTGCGAAAATCTGTCCGTTATATTCGTGCGTAGCGTCAAGCGTTTTTATCCTGACTGTACGCTGCGTTACCGTAATCGTGCCTTCGTTATAGCTTATATTATAGTTGACGGTAGTTTCAACTTCTTTGCCGTCACGGACTGCATGGATAGAATACTCTGTCGTATTTTTCGTTTCACCGCACTCAATGCGCGCGGCAATGTTATAAGCTTTATAAGTTTCACCCGCAATTATACCAACAAAAGTAGGTTTGCCGTCCACTTCAACGTCACCCTTTAATGCGGTACCGTCATAAACCTTTGTAGGCGACGACGTAGTAATTTCAAGGTTGATTTTTTCAATATAAAGTCTGCCGTAAACATACGTTATATCATAACAAGCGGTTGTTGCAAAAGTATCTCCGCTATAAATTGAATAATAAAGGTCATTTTTGACGCCACCGGCAACATAGTCGATTATCCAAGTGTTGGCAATATAACCAAAACCTTTTTCACCTTCCACAAGATTATCGAATTTCGGTTTACCGTTTTCGGTATCTTGCAATTCCCAGCCGTAGTGCTTTATTCCGTCGTACGGCCACGAGAGCGTAGGCGTGGTTATGGTAAGCTTGCGCTTTGTGATTGTAAGCGTCCCGTATTCTACTTTTAAATCGTAGTTTGCCGTTAATTCGACTGTGCCGTCCAGAGTAGAAATACGGTAACTTCTCACGTTGAGAATACTGTTAACTTCTTTGCCGTCAACTTTTTGTATATAGGTAATAGAAGGAATTTCTATGTCTTTGTCAAGCTCTATTTTATGCTTATGCTTATCATTAAATATCAAGCCTGCATCTTTCGTTTCCGTAGTCGGGTCAAGCGTGTAATCTGCGCATGTCAAAGGCGTACCGTCGTATATCTTGTCTTTACTGCCCGTTATAATAGTCAGCGGGCGCGGCGTTACGGAAATATTGCCGTAATCGTACGTAATAGCATAATTTTCGGTAACGTCGTTTTCCTCGGTTTGAGGTAAGCCTTTTAGATATATAAGGTAATAAAGTTCGTTTTCGACTTCACCTTGGGTTACGTAAGTAACGGACGCTATCGTCCGAGTTGCATCGTGAACGATTTCGTGACCGTCAACCATACCGCTCTTATTCTCTTTATCGAATTTTTCGGCAGCCGCTTCAATAAGGGTAAACGGATCGTCGTTGTATACACCGCTGCCGGTTGCCGTGGTTATGGTAAGCGGACGCTTATCAATTGTAAGTTTACCTCCCGCCAAAGTAACCAAACAATAATTTTGTCCTATCTTATCGTCTGCGAAGATGTATTCAACTTCGTTTACTACGTCTTCCCCGTAGTTTGTAATAGTGGGATATTTTTTCGCAACAAGTGTATGTTCAAGCACAAGCCCCTTTGCGCCTTCGTCAATATCGTAGTTTGCAACTGAACCGTCTTGGTTAAACTTTACGTTTTTAATATGTACGTCGTCATAGCCCGTTTCTGAGTGTGCTTCGCCGTCGTATACCCAACTGTTTGATTTGGAAGTAACTTCAACGTAGCGTACCGTACGGCTGATTTTGCCGTATTCGTATTCAATCTGATAGTTAGCCGTTACGTCGCCGTCTGCGCCCTTAATCGAATAGTCAATTTCGTTCGATACCAAACCTTGGGTAACGAACGTGACGGACGCAACTTTCGCGCCCTCTTTTACATACAGTTCGTGATCTTTAACAAGACTCAAACTAGTAAACTTCGGAATAGAATAACCGTCGGTTTTGGTAAATGCGTTGCCGTCAAATTCTTTCGTAGCCGTTGCGGTAATAATAGTTATCGGGCGTTGAACAATCGTGAGCGTGCCGTTATCGTAAGTTACGTCATAATTTTCAGTTACTACGTTACCCAATTTATCAACAATGTCAAAATCAACTACGTTTTCAGCACTTGATGTTTCATCTCCGTTCCATAAAACGTCGGTAATTTCGGTTATCGTACCGCCGTCTCTCAACTTCAAGCTGTGTCCATAGGCTATGCCTCTTTCGCCCGCTTCGTTGTACGCTTCGGGGGTAGCTTTGGGACAGCTGAGCGGATCGCCGTCATAGAACTTAACGTCGCTTTCGGTAGTAATGATTATCGGGCGGGGATTAACGGTTAGAGTGCCGCGCTTCCACCTTACTTGGTAATTATTAATTACGCTTTCGCCCGCTTCGTTGACAATGTCGTACGTGCAATCATTCGCATACATACCTGCATTCGTAACGAAACGCTCGTATGTTAATACAAGTTTATGGTCGAGAACAAAGGGCTTAACTTCGTCCGTTTCGCTCTCTTCTTCATCAGCCAAGCTATCTAAATCTGGGTCGAATACAATGCCGTAAACAGCCTTAGCTTCGGGTTTTGAGAAAGCTTCACCGTTATAAGTCAATTCACCGTCCGCTGTTATTATCGTTATTATGCGATGTGTTATTACAAGATAGTTTTCGTAAGTATAGGAAAGCTTGTAGTTTGCAGTTACGTCTTTTCCGTCGCAAACTACTTTATATATAACGGTGTTGAGCATCTGCCCAACATCGGTAATCGAAGCGGGAGATGCGCTACTGTCGTCAACAGCTAAAGTATGATTTTTAAGCAAATCGAACCAACGAACGTTGTCAATGCTTAAAATTTCCCAATCTTCCGTATGGGTTAAAGGCGTGCCGTCGTATTCCTTTTCCGCATACGCAGTACCTATCATTATGGGGCGCTGATTAACCGTTAATGTGCCATAATCGTAGATAATATTGTAATTGTCTGACGTTTCTTCTATCGGTAATTCGGTTTTGCCGATGCCACCCGCATTTTCGACAGTAAACGTGCCTTTTCTGTATATCTTATACTCAGTAGTGTTCGGAATCTTGCCCGCGTCGATTATAGATATTGTTTCACCGTACGAGCGCAAAATTTCGCCGCTGACAAGATTATCCGCAACCGGATCTGCACTGTCGCCAAACAACTTTTTCCCGTCGTAATATTTTTCTATCGTGGGCGTATAAATTGTGACGTTACGCTTTGTTACCGTAAGTTCGCCTGGAACTAATGTAATATTGTAGTTCGCCGTAACGTCTTCGAGAGGCGGTATCGGTTCTATCGGATCATATGTAGGGCTAACAAAGTCGCCGTAATCCCCTTTACAAATTCTATACTCCGTTGTGTTCGCACACGTACCGACGTCAAGCTTAGTTGTAACGTTGAAAGGAATGAAAGTTTCGCCATAAGCAAGCTCGCCATCTATTGTAGGATTGACAGCATTGCCGTAAAGAGCTTCGCCGTCGTAAACCTTTTCAAGCGTAGGCGCAGTTATTGTAATATCGCGCTGTAATATTTCAAGTTCGCCGTAAACGTACGTAATATCGTAATTGTCGGTACTGTCCGGAGGAGAAGGCGGAGTCCTATTAAAACTAATTCTTGCTATAGTAAATTCTGTTTCATTCTTAATTTTGCCGAAATTAGTTATCTCGGCGACCTTTACGGCAGTACCCAAAATATCGCAATCGGCCAAATTGTCGGCTTGCGAACTTTCGGCAGTTCCGTAAAGCGGAGTGCCGTCATAAGTCTTTTGAATCATGGGCGTGGTTATAGTAAGCGGACGCTTTGAAATTTCAAGCTTGCCGTATACATATTCAAACTTATAGTTGGCGGTTACGTCCTCTTCGCCCTCAAAAATCGAATATGAGCATTCATTGTAATAGGTCTTTGCATCGATAGCGCCGTCATAAATGCTCAATACCGAAACCGTATGCCCGCCGATTAACCCGACTTGCTTAAAATCACTGTTTACAAGCGGTGTACCGTCATAGACTTTCGTATCCGAAGCCGTGGTTATTTTTATGGGGCGGGGCGTAATTTTAAGCTCGCCCACGCATTTGATATCGTAGTTTTCGGAAATATCGTTTCCGTTTTTATCAAGCACGGAATAATTATATACGCCTTTGTAAGTACCCGCATTGATTAAAGCTATATCACAAACGGATGTAAGATTATGACCGTTAACTAAGCCGTCCGCAATATAATTATCGTTAACAAGCGGTTTACCGTCATATTCCTTCTCTGCCGATTCCGTAATTGTAACGGGGCGTTTTGCAACCGTAAGCTTAGTTCTCACGGTATCGTTTGGAATATTGTAATGTGAACGCACGTTGGTTTTGCCGTTGTAAATTTCGATATTATCGTAAATTAATTCAACGGTATAAGTGCCGACGGTTATCGGTTTTTCAACAACTTCACCCGTCTTATCGTAAATTATTTTAGTTTGGAAATTTGCAACGTCACCGTTAAGCTGAGAAATAGTTTTCTCAGACAAAACGGCTTTGTAGTCTATACCCTCGCCGATATACGTTATCGGATCGGGTGTTTTAAGCTGAAGGGTTATATCCTTTGGAAGAATATTAACTCCCTCTTTCGTAGGTATGGAAGTAATATCGTAACAGTCGGTTACGTCCTCACCGGTTTTTGCATTCTTGATTACGAAAGAATCGGAATTGGCGCAGATATTTGTAAAATTAAGTTCAATGTCTTCGTAATCGAATTTTAAACCCTTTACCTCAAGCTCGTCGCCGTTTACCAGTTGGAAAGTATACTCTCCTTTGTTGAGGGTTCCGCCGTAGACGATACTGTCCGTATTAATTTCAAACTTCGTTTCAAATTTTTCAATCTTGAATTTCTTGGGCGTGCCGTAGCTTACGCCGAAGGTCTTTTTGGTTACGACACGTACCAAATAATCACCGGCACGCTTAGGCACTTCGTCAGTCCACTCGTCATCGTCGACGTTTCCATCGGAAACCGCGCGTTTAACGCTTGATTTTGCTTTGCTTTCTTCCTTAACGTGTTTGAACTGATACTTAGCGTCGCTGAACAATGCCTTCGGAGCTTGAATTTCATAATTATCGCCGTAAACAATTCTATCGGGCAGAATTACGTCTTGCGTTATCATTCCCTTTATGAAAATGAACGTCAAGATTAATGCAATTATTGCGGCAAAAAGGGCAATAAAGAGCGCGCGGAAACGAACGATAAAATTCTTTACCGCTGCAAGACGCTTTATTTTGTTTTGATATGTATCGTAAGATATCATAAAAGCCCTTTGCCCTTTTTAAAATACTAAGTCGTAATAATAACCAGACCCGTTACGTCATCTGAATTAGGAATTATATAATTTGCTGTAACGTCTTCTTCGCCTCTGAACACTTTAATTTGCGCTTGAAGTTGCGACCATACGTTTGTTACCAAAATTACGTTGTAACCGTCTTCATACTCCGTAACATCATCTTCAAAATATCTAACCGTATCACCGTCGGCCAAATTCGTAAACTTAATCAAACCCGTCAAATCTTGACCATTCAAACTTGCAATGCTGCCGGCATTACACGTAATCGTATCTATCGTAATTGAAAGATCGCGTTCGCTTATGTTGACTTCAACAGCAGAATTATTTAAGTCAACAGTTATATTATTTGAATTTACGCTTGCGCCCGTGTTAGAAATTATTAAATCAACCGAACTGAATTTTAATGTCTGGTTTTTACCCGCATTGATTATCTTTGTTGCAGTCGAAAAACTTTTTACTTCGAATTCGATATCCCCTAACGAACCTTTAACCGATAAATCGCTTAAATGCGGTTTGCACGGCAAGCCGTTATAAACCGTATTTATTTTTCCGCTGACAGTTACGTACATAGGCTTAATTTTATATGCGCCGGTTACAGTAACACGGTCGTAGCCGGTTTGGTATACTATTTTGGCTTCGTACGTTCCGGCGTCGGTTTTATCGAAAAGATTTGAAGATTGCAAACTGTAACTTTCTGCTTTTTCTACCTCTAAGCCCAACTTCTCAAAAGTTAAATCTTCCGCTTTAATCGGTTCTGCGTCGTAGGTTTTATTTGCAGTATCTACAGATATAGTTTCTTGAACGTTTTTGATTAGCGTAAATTTATTATTGCCCGATTCTATATCATAGTTTGTATTTTTTTCTTTCCAATCGAAAGTAACCTCGTATACGCCGCCGCGCGTATACGTTTCACTGAGCACTGTGAAATCTTCGGGACTTAACTCGTCACACATTATATAAGTAAGAATTCCTAAACTGTTCATCGTGCCGGTTTCGGTTTCCACTTCACAATCGTCGGGAAGGTAAACCAATACCTTCTTAGGAGCAACGTCCAAGATAACGTTAAAAGCTGTTAAATTCATTATCTTATAATATGCGGAAGCGTCCTTACCTTCCTCGTCGACCACAGACAGCGACGTTATAGGAGCTTGCACTGCATTACCCGCATCAACAGACTTGCATGTGACAGACTCTATCTTGTGTCCCTTTGCAAGACCTTTATCGAACCATATTTTGTTATTCTCTACAGCAAACGTAAAATCACCGCCGTATACCGCATTAAATCTGTTCGTATCGTCTTGAACGATAGAAACTTCGCGGCGGGTAATTTTCATATTGCTTGAATTTACGGTAATATTAAACTTATCCGTTATATCCGTCATTCCGTCGTAAATTTTGATATCGCTGACGCCGAACGTGTAAGGCGCAGTTCCGATTTCGCGGTCGCCGAAAGTATTGGTAAGATAGTTTTCTCTGGCGAACACTAACCGAAGACCGCTTATCGTTGAATCAATCGTGCAAAGCTGATCCCAGCTTTCATTGAAAGAATCGCCGTATTGCTTTTCAATTTCTTTTAAATTAACTGTAAGCGGAGCCTTTGTTACGGTAAGAGTGCCGTAATTTGATGTAAACGCATAATTAGCCGTTACATCATCACCGTTTATATCATATATTATCGCTGTTGCTTTTACCTTAATGCTGCCGACGTCAGTCAAATTTGCGGGGCTATCATCGGTGGTTGAAAATCCGTATTCGATCCAATGTCCCGAAGCAAGCGAATACGCATCTATTCTGCCTTGGGAACATTGCAAAGAAGTGCCGTCATAAGGCTTTGACGCGTCAACGGGAGAAATGATGAGCGGACGCTGATCAATACGTATTCTGCCAGAAAGCGCATAATTGTAAAAATCTGTTACGTCCCTACCGTTGCTGTCCAAAATTAATGGAGTAATATCTGTTTCGGCATTCAAAATATTGCCGGCAACTATTTTACCCTTGCTTTCTAACCATCTGTCGCTGATTTGCAACGTTACGCGGTGTCCTTTTGCAAGACCGGGTGCCGGAGGAATTTCGTCACCGATATCAATCGCGTTACCATCGTAAGGTATCGTGCGATTGCCTAAAATAATCCGTACATTACCGGTATTTACGCGTAAAACTCCGCTGATTACCTTTATTTTATATTCGTCGCTAACGTCATAGCCCTTTTTATCGACGATTTTTACGTCAAGCCCGCTTGTGCCGTTACCGACGTCTGTCTGTTCGCCCGTGAACGATACTATGGGTGTATGTCCTTCAACAAGATAACCTCCGGTTATTTTGTAAGAATCTGCTTTCAACGGTTCGCCGTCATAATTCTTTTCGGCGGGGTCAACCGTAAATTCGAGGGCAATAGGTTCGGCTTTTAACGAACCTGTAAGAGCAAGCACGACGAAAGTACCGAGTGCTGCTGCGATTATCAACACAAGTATTCCGAAAATTAAAAGCGATTTTCTGAATTTAGTCATTGCTTCCTCCTTTTAAACGTTTTGTTCAATTAATCTAATCTGTTCTTTACACAGCGGTAGTTTGTTCTCACCGAACAGCTCGTCTAAGTACGCACACGTTCCGTCCGCCATCTGCTTTACGTATACCGGATTCTTCGATTCAAGCTTTCTGAATACCTTCCTAGCAAGGATATCGTCCAATGCTTCTAGCTCTGTTCCGCCGCACGCAACTAATACCGGTACGTAACTTCGTATCTGTTTCATAATACGGTTACCGAACGTTATATGGAACGTCTTTATCATATATTCGTCCAGCTTCTTGATTCTTCTGAGGTTTCTGTCCGTTAAGTCAAACTCTCTCTGCGCTCTTTTGAACAGCTCTTCCAATCTCTTCGCTGATATCTTCTTCTGTCCGTATTCCTTTACTTCAAACGGTATCGCTTTCTTATCCAAGTTCAATACCATCGCTCTGTCGTATACCTTATCCGATATCGCAAACGTACTGTCGTCGTTGTTTGCCGTTCCTATAAACCACATATTCGTGGGAAGCCTTAACTTGCCGTTGCTCTGTAACAGCTTAGGGTCGTCCTCTCTCTTGTCCGCTACTACGTCTAAGTTCCTTCCGTCCACGTTCGGTATTTCCAATAGCGACAAGAACTCCGCAAAGTAGTATTCTACTCTTGCTATGTTCATTTCGTCCAATACTGTTATATAGATTTCGTCGTTATAATCCGCCTCGTACATTTTATATAACAGCGTCGTTTCATTGAATTTACGCGTAAATTCGTTGTAATAGCCTACTAAGTCCGTTCTTTCCTTCCACATAGGCTGTATAGGTACGACTACCGTCTTATTATCCAAAAACTCTCCGAATGCGTACGCTAGCGACGTTTTACCGGTACCAGACATACCTTGAAGTATTATCAGCTTCGTTACTGCAAGTCCGCCGATAAATCTTCTTATATCTTCTATATCGTAATACAGCTTCAATGCACCGGCGGAATAATTTCTGAATTCTTCACAGATTTCTTTTAAGTTTAAATCGTTATCATATTCCGGCGGAATATATTTCTCGTAATACTTATCTATTTCCGTAAGCATATAGAAACGCGATCCGCCCTCTTCTTCGCCTTCCTCCGTTTCCGACTGCGCTCCAACCGCAACCGAAGTTGCTCTTGTTGGCGTACCGCCGGCGATAAGCGTTTTGGGTGCAAGCTCGGGATGCTTTCTGAACTGTGCTTCACCGACATAATTTATATCCTCACGGCTTTTAAGCTTTCTTCTCTCTTCCCTAAAATCCACGTCGAGATACTCAAAAGTTACCATGTCGTTTTTATGGTTGCCGGTTGAGGTAATTATCAAAATAGTTATTAAAATGATAGGTAATATAAGTGCAAGTCCTAAAAACAAGAACTTTAAGCCGGTTTCGAGTTTAGGAAGAAAATCGCTGCCGCCGTAGCTTGCAAACTGCTTTAAAAGTGCGCAAATAAGAAGCGTGAAAAGACCGACCACAAGTAAAATTGTGACCAGAATTTTGATTATTAAGATGAATCTGTCGCGCTTCTTCATCTTTGCAAATTGCTCCTTTTAAGATTTTTTATCTTCCAATTTTGCCTTTTTACTCTTTTTTTCTTGCTTTGCCCAAAACACTTGTTTGCGGATTTGCTTTTTAGTGATTTTCCACTGTGCCTTGAAAAATCTTTCAAACGCAACGTAAGCTTCTTGCAATTCTACAAACCGCTCACGCGAAGCGTAGTCGGTGCTGGGTTCTATCTTGCCATATTGTGCGCGCATACCGTCAAGCTCACCGCGAACGAGGGCAAGCTCTTTAACGGCGGCGTCCGCCGTCTTTTTAGCCTCTTTTGCTTTTTCCTCGTAGTCGGTGCGGTATTTTTCTTCTATCTCTTTCTCTCTGCGTGCAATCTCGCTGTCAAGGGTTTCTTCCTTTTCCTTAACCTCGCGTGCAGTTTCTTCAAGCTGACTCTTCTGTTCGTTTAATTCATTGAACTTTGTCTCGTATTCGGAAATCGTCGCTTGCATCTTCTCGGCAAATTCAAGCTGTTTTGCTTCAAGCTGCTGTTCGCAGTCCGCTTTTATTGTTACGATTTCTTGCTCGTGCGCGTTTTTAAGTGACGTTGTGTCTTCTATATATTTCTGATTGAGCGAAGCGATTTCTCTATCCTTTTCGTCAATCTGACCGCTCAACTCTGTTAAACGACGGTTAAGCTCTTTTTTTTCAAGCGTAATTACGTCAATGCGGTGGTTTAACGCGGTAATTTCTTGTCTGACAACCGCAAGCTCCTCACTGTCGCGTTCTAACATTCTGTTGCGCTCGTCTAAAAGAAGGACATATTCTTCAAGCGTTTTGTTAGATTCAAGCGCACGCTTTTTCAAACGCTTTAATCTTTCTTCAAGCTTTTTATTCTCGGTTTCCTTTCTGTGTTTTTCTTCTTCTTCGTAAGCCGATTCAAGCAAATCTTCAATGCCGTTGCCCACTTTATATGCTGTGAACGACGTCATTAAAAACGATTCCGCAAGCTCGTCGGCAAGCTGTTCGGAATACGGCGCAAAGTCGGATTTTACTTCCTCATAAGTAAAACCTAACCCCTTGTATGAAGCAATATAATCGTAAAGTGCCAACGCTTTTTTGAAGTTGTTGTTCATTTTCAGAACGTTAGTCTTAACGATAGGCGGCTTAATCATCGGGGTTTTTGCTACTTGAACCATAAGGTCGGTATCAAGAAGCATATTTATAATACTTTGGCAGTTTTCTATACGCTTTACGATTGCCGCCGAGGTTTTGTCCGCTATCGGATAAGGGTTATCCAAACGCTCTTCGTGAATCTTTGTTTCAAGCGTAAACTTACGCTTCTTCGTTTCGATTTTCTTTGAAACCGATAAATTACTTATGTACGTTCTGCGCAGAGTTTCTATCTTTTCAAGGCGGAACATAATGAAATCTCTCAGATAGCTTAACAGCATATAGAGAAATCTATTTTCGTATACGGCGTAATCGCTGAGCTTTTCAACCATATACAGCTTATCCGGAACTATGTTATCGGTATCCTCTTCCGGAACGTGGGTTATCATTTCGCTGTGCTTTGCAAGATGCTCAACCGAATCTTTCGAAATTCGCTTGACCTTTTCAATCGGCACTACTTCACCGTTAACGCGAATGAACTGCCTTTCTTCTTGCACCGCCTTTTCAACGAATTCAAGCCCTTCTTCTATATGCTTGATCCATTCCTCGTCGATAATGCACAAATATTTAATTGTATTTAACTTATCTTTGCCGGTGTTTGATTTGGAAATCGCTTTTCTGTCTTTTTCACACGAAGTGTTGTTAGCAGTTTCCTTGCGGTATTCCTTAAAGGCGCGATAATAAATATCTATGTTATTCACAAAGCCTACCTAATATTTTGAAATATATAACCACAATAATCGGTTACGAGTAGCGAGTAGTACAAGGCGCGCGAGGAAAACCCGAAGGAGTTTACACATAGGTAAATGACTGAGGGTTACCGCAGTGCAACGCCGTTATGCGAAGCTTATCGGAAGCGATTTATACGTTTTGTTCAATTAATCTAATCTGTTCTTTACACAGCGGTAGTTTGTTCTCACCGAACAGCTCGTCTAAGTACGCACACGTTCCGTCCGCCATCTGCTTTACGTATACCGGATTCTTCGATTCAAGCTTTCTGAATACCTTCCTAGCAAGGATATCGTCCAATGCTTCTAGCTCTGTTCCGCCGCACGCAACTAATACCGGTACGTAACTTCGTATCTGTTTCATAATACGGTTACCGAACGTTATATGGAACGTCTTTATCATATATTCGTCCAGCTTCTTGATTCTTCTGAGGTTTCTGTCCGTTAAGTCAAACTCTCTCTGCGCTCTTTTGAACAGCTCTTCCAATCTCTTCGCTGATATCTTCTTCTGTCCGTATTCCTTTACTTCAAACGGTATCGCTTTCTTATCCAAGTTCAATACCATCGCTCTGTCGTATACCTTATCCGATATCGCAAACGTACTGTCGTCGTTGTTTGCCGTTCCTATAAACCACATATTCGTGGGAAGCCTTAACTTGCCGTTGCTCTGTAACAGCTTAGGGTCGTCCTCTCTCTTGTCCGCTACTACGTCTAAGTTCCTTCCGTCCACGTTCGGTATTTCCAATAGCGACAAGAACTCCGCAAAGTAGTATTCTACTCTTGCTATGTTCATTTCGTCCAATACTGTTATATAGATTTCGTCGTTATAATCCGCCTCGTACATTTTATATAACAGCGTCGTTTCATTGAATTTACGCGTAAATTCGTTGTAATAGCCTACTAAGTCCGTTCTTTCCTTCCACATAGGCTGTATAGGTACGACTACCGTCTTATTATCCAAAAACTCTCCGAATGCGTACGCTAGCGACGTTTTACCGGTACCAGACATACCTTGAAGTATTATCAGCTTCGTTACTGCAAGTCCGCCGATAAATCTTCTTATATCTTCTATATCGTAATACAGCTTCAATGCACCGGCGGAATAATTTCTGAATTCTTCACAGATTTCTTTTAAGTTTAAATCGTTATCATACTCCGGCGGGGTGTATTTCTCGTAATACTTATCTATCTCCGTAAGCATGTAGAAACGCGATCCGCCGTCTTCTTCGCCTTCCTCCGTCTCCGACTGCGCTCCAGCTGTAACCGAGGTTGCGCCCTTAACGCCTTTTACGGCTTGCGGAGCCACTACCGACTGATACGCCAGATCCTTAATAGGTTCCAACTCTTCTTCGATAGTCTTTCTTGTGACTTCAAGTATTTCTTGACGCTCGCCCTTTTCATCGCCTTCAAGCGCATTTTTCAGCATTGCAACTCTGTTAAATTCAGCGACGATAACGCGTACGATGATGGCGATAATCAACACCAACACAAGCCCTGCATAAATTAGCAGAGCGGTTCGGCTTGTCAGCCACCCCCATATTTTATTACCGACTCCATTCCAGTCGATTGAAAGAATTGCGTTCACGCCTTTAACTCCTTTTGAAATTAAACGTTTGATACAAGTGCGCGCTGTACTGCGCTTAAATTTTCTTCACTGAACAGTTTCTCTATTATACCGTACAGAGTTTTTCCGCCGTTTTCCTTGCGGTAAGCCTTTGAAGCTTTAAGCAAAAGCAAAATTTTCGAAATAAACATATTTACTACAACTTCGTTTTCATCGCCGCCGCATTCCATAAGCACCGAAGTATACTTCTCAAGCTGTAAAAGCGATTTATTGTCGATAGCGAACCTTTCGGTTGCGTTGACCGCTTCCGTAAAGTCGTCAAGCTTTTTCCATACGGGTTCGCTGACGAAGAACTGCTCTCGCGCTTCGCTTATAAGTTCTTCAAGTGCCATACGCGAAATAACCTTTATTTCTTCTTCTGCCGGTTGTGAAGGTACCGCACCTTTGCTTACTACCATATCAACAAGCATACTTGCGTGCGCAACCGCGGGATTAAGCTCTTCCGCGAAATTGTCGTTTGACGGCATAAGTAAGAAGCAGATATTGTTTGGAAGCCGCAATGAAACGTCTTCACTGAAATTTAAAATGTGTTCCTCAGACGGGAAGTTCGCATAGTCTAAAAACGCCGAGAAGTAATCGTTTAAATTGTGCATACTGACGTTTTCAAGCATTATAAAGAAGTTTCTCTCGGGTGTTTTTGCCGCCGAATTGATTGCATTCGAAACGTCGGAAAGAACGTAATCGTCTGCAGAACTTCCCTTTTTCCAAAGCAAATCTTCTTGCGTGTTCCACTCGTCGGACGCAGTAACTCTGCCGTATATTCCGAAATATTCGCACAATACGTCCGTAAATGCGGGCAACACTTCCTTATTCTTACAAGAAATGAACAGTACCTTGCCGGACGCCATTGACGCAAGCATCGCCCTAACCGAAGACATTTCGACAGAAACCCCTCTGTTTGCGGCAAACGTGCGGAAAGCATTACAAAGTTCGTTAAACGAAACTTTCTGCGAAAACTCGATTTCCTCTTCGTCCTCTGCGAAAGTTGCGTCATAGCGGCGCACGTGTTCTTCTTCGATTTCCTCGTCTTCGTCGTCGGGAGGAT